>NZ_JBHUNA010000009.1:174323-179246 GCF_042685205.1 Lentibacillus juripiscarius | reverse complement strand
TCCTACGAAAACAATCCCTCAAGGAATCAGTGCATTGCTGGCATTTCATCCAGATGCTGCGCTTGATGCAAACCGGGAGTCCATGCAATCAGCGAGCAAAGATGTGAAAACAGGACAAGTTACATATGCAGTCCGTGATACACAGATTGATGGTATGACCATCGAAAAAGATAATTTCATGGGGATTGCCGATGGAACGATTAAAGCGTCTGCTGCGGACAAACTGGAAACAGTCAGATCATTGCTCGATGAAATGATTACGGAGGATGATGAGATTCTCACCATCTTACAGGGCGAAGATGCCAGTGATGACGATGTAAAAGTAATCGAAAAATATGTGGAAGATAAGTACGAAGACGTGGAAATAGAAGTACACAAAGGCAACCAGCCGATTTATTCGTTTATCTTATCAGTTGAATAGACCTGATAATTAAACATGAAAAGGCCTCCCTATCAGTCAGGGAGGCCTTCTTTTAGATGCCGATGATTTTCATAATAAAATGGAGCAGGAACAAACCAGATATAACCAACAGTATTCCTGACAGTTCTTTTTGTCTACTCATCGCTATTTTTACAACCGGATAGGCGATAAATCCGAATGCCATCCCGTCCGCAATGCTGTACGTAAACGGGATCATTGCGACAATCAGAAATGCCGGCAATGCTTCTGACATATCGTCCAGCGGGACATTCCGGAGATTCTGCGCCATCAATACGCCAACAATAATCAAAATCGGACTGATGGCTGTATTGGGTATCATGGAGATCCACGGAATGATAAACAATGTTGCCAGAAACAACAGACCTGCTGTAACGGCAGCTTTACCTGTTCTTCCATTAGATGTGATGACTGCAGCATTTTCCGCTGTTGAAACGGTCGGCGATGTCCCGAAAAATGCACTCATTAAAGCCGAAAAAGCCGTAACCTGGTAAGCCTTATTGTAACCGTCCTGTCGTTTCAGCATGTGGAGCTGACCGTGCAATAGTCCCATGTTTTCAAAAATGAGAATGATGGTCAGTGGAAAAACAGCCAGCCAAAAACCAGGTTCATTTAATGCCGTAAACGACGGGGAAATGAGTATGTCACTCACGTCGAAATGAATAGAACGTTTTGTTGTGTCCAGCACCCCGAACAAATAAGCGAGAATGGTTCCGGCAATCATCGTTACAAGGAAGTTGGCAGGGATATTTTTCATAAATAAAAATATCGCGACAAATAGGGTCAGCAAACTGACGATAAACACAGGCGACGTAAAGTCACCGATGGCAATGATTGTTTGTTCGCCGCTGACAACAAGACCACTCTTTTCCAAACCGATTAGAATTAGGAAAAAGCCAAGCCCTACGGTAATCGCATGTTTTAATGATTCGGGGATTGCCTTCTTTAATATCGTTCCCAGCCTCGTAAACGCCGTAATAAGAAACAGCACAGAGGCGACTAAAACAGCTGCTAAAGCCTCCTGGAATGAAAAACCGGCACTCTCGATAATGGAGTAGGCAAATAACGCATTAATGCCCATTCCAGGAATTAGAACCAATGGAAGTCTGGCAAACAGTCCCATCAGGATCGTTCCGGCAAAACTGGCAAGAATGGTAGCGGTCATCCCACTTTCCAGCGAGACTCCGGCTTCACTAAGAATGGACCCGTTCACTGCAACAATATAGACAGTTGTCAGGTAGCCGATTAGGCCGGCAGTAATTTCTGTACGCCACTTCCCATCGGTTCTCTGCATTTGTTTGTTGTCTTGTTCAGGCATGAGTATACCTCGATATGCAACTAGCCCTCTCCCACCCGATTATACATTCGAAAAGAGGTGTTCAAAAAGTCCGGTTTATCCTCGTTTTTGCACACGCACTAATTGTACAATCCACGAATGATTATTATAAAGGATTTTGTTATAATTAGTAAAGGAAATAAAATTTTATGGGGAATAGGCGGTGTTGTGTTGTGAAGTTTAATTCGGTCTTTGATATTATTGGTCCGGTTATGATTGGACCTTCCAGTTCACATACAGCAGGAGCAGCACGAATCGGAAAAGCAGCACGGAATTTATTTGGGAAAGAACCAACATGGGCGCGCATCCATTTATATGAATCATTTGCCAAAACCTATCAGGGCCACGGGACAGACTTTGCATTAGCAGGCGGTCTGCTCGGGTTTGAAACCGATGACCCTAGAATGAACAAGGCACTTGAGATTGCCGATGAACGAAATCTCGATATAGAATTTATTGAAGACAGTGCCGGTGTCAGTCATCCCAATACGGCACGGCTGATTATAGGAGATGACACAGAAAAAATCGAACTCGTCGGTATTTCCATTGGCGGCGGCAAAATTGAAATTACGGAACTGAATGGATTTGAATTGCGCTTATCCGGCAATCATCCGGCCATCCTTATCATGCATAATGATCGGTTTGGAGCCATCGCATCGGTTACGGAAATATTAGCGAAGCATGAAATTAATATCGGTCACATGGAAGTAAACCGGAAAGATGTTGGCAAGGAAGCGCTGATGGTAATAGAAGTGGATCAGAATGTGGATGACGGTGTGCTGAAAGAGCTTGAAAGCGCTGAGCATATCGAACAGATTGCTAAAATTTCCAGTTAATAGTGCGGACTGGGAGAGGAGAGTGTGCTATGTTTCGTTCAGCAGCTGAATTAGTTGAGATAGCAGAAAATGAAAATATATTGATTTCGGAAGTGATGATTCGCCAGGAAATGGAAATGAAAGAAAAATCGCGCGAAGAAGTTTTTTCCGAAATGGAAAAGAATCTGGATGTAATGGAAAAAGCGGTGGAAGACAGCCTGCAAGGGGTCGAGTCGGTTACGGGACTAACCGGCGGTGATGCGGTGAAAGTACAGGAATATATGAAAGAGAATACCCCACTATCCGGCCAAATTGTCATGGATGCGGTTAGCAAAGCGATGGGCACGAACGAGGTCAACGCCGCGATGGGAACGATTTGTGCAACACCGACGGCTGGCAGTGCGGGCTGTGTTCCCGGTACGCTGTTCGCAGTTAAAAATCAGCTGAATCCGACCCGAGAACAGATGATTCGTTATTTATTTACGTCAGGGGCCTTTGGTTTTGTCGTTGCCAATAATTCATTCATCTCGGGCGCTGCCGGAGGGTGCCAGGCAGAAGTTGGCTCGGCGGGGGCAATGGCGTCTGCGGCTATTGTCGAAATGGCAGGTGGAACTCCGCAGCAGTCGGCTGAAGCATTTGCTATGACATTGAAGAATATGCTTGGTCTTGTTTGTGATCCTGTCGCCGGTTTAGTGGAGGTTCCTTGTGTTAAGCGGAATGCCGGGGGCTCATCACTTGCAATTGTGTCAGCAGATATGGCATTGGCCGGGGTCACGAGCACGATTCCTTGTGACGAGGTTATCGGCGCAATGTACCGCATCGGAAAGCAAATGCCGTCAAGCCTCCGGGAAACAGGAGAAGGCGGACTTGCAGACACCCCGACAGGGCGGCTTTTAAAAGAGAAAATATTCGGAACGTCGGTTTAGAAAGTGTGAGCGAACGTGTTGAATGAACCAGTAACAGCGTTGAAAGGCATAGGAGAAAAATTCGCAGCAGATTTAGCGGAAATGGATATTCATACTGTGGAAGATGTATTGTTTCATTTTCCCTATCGTTATGACATATTTGAACTAAAACCATTAAATGAACTCATTCATGAGGATAAAGTGACGATTGAGGGAAGGATAGTCCACGAACCTTCCCTCAACTTTTATGGTAAGAAAAAATCCCGGCTTTCCTTTACGATTGAAGTGGAAGAAATAGCCGTAAAAGCAGTCATGTTTAATCGGGCGTTTGCCAAAAAGCAGCTCCATATTGGTGATACGGTCACATTGACAGGAAAATGGGATGCCCACCGGCTGCAAATTACCGTGAGTAATTTTAAGAAAGGACCGGCCGATCAGCAGGCATCCATTCAGCCGGTGTACTCTGTCAAAGGTGATGTAACAAGTTATAAAGTGAAAAAAGCTGTACGGACTGCTTTACAGACATACAAGGATGAACTGAATGAACTGCTGCCCGAGGTGTATTTGGAATCCTATAAATTGCCCGGCCGTAGAGAGGCAATAGCGGTGATGCATTTTCCGGAAAACAGAGTGCAGTTAAAGCATGCTAGGCGGCGTTTTATTTACGAAGAGTTTTTGCTGTTTCAGCTGAAAATGCAATTGCTGCGGAAATGGAACCGGGAATCGACGGAGGGGAATGCCCAATACTATGATCTGGAACGTATCAAGGAATTCATCGACAGTTTTCCGTTCGAGCTGACGGAAGCGCAGCAGAAAGCATTGAACCAGATTTTAACCGATATGAAATCTCCTTACCGAATGAGCCGGCTGCTGCAGGGGGATGTTGGTTCCGGTAAGACGGCCGTAGCAGAAGTTTGTCTTTATGCCTCGATTACAGCGGGAAAACAGGGAGCACTGATGGTTCCAACAGAAATTTTAGCTGAGCAGCATTTCCAATCCCTTCAGGAAACATTCGGTGAAAGGGCTTCAATT
The DNA here is from genome assembly GCF_042685205.1 of Lentibacillus juripiscarius. Classification (NCBI taxonomy): domain Bacteria; kingdom Bacillati; phylum Bacillota; class Bacilli; order Caryophanales; family Bacillaceae; genus Lentibacillus; species Lentibacillus juripiscarius. The sequence continues at coordinate 174,719 of NZ_JBHUNA010000009.1, read as the reverse complement.
GTCCTTCTGACCGGATCTGTCAAGGGCAAAAAAAGGCGCGAGATGCTTGCAAAAGTGGAGAACGGTGAGATAGATATTGTCGTTGGAACGCACGCGCTTATTCAGGATGATGTTTATTTTCGTGATCTTGGCTTTGCGATTGTTGATGAGCAGCATCGGTTTGGCGTTGAGCAGCGCCGTGTATTGCGTGAGAAAGGGCTGAATCCGGACGTCTTGTTCATGACGGCAACACCAATTCCGCGGACACTCGCTATCACGGCCTTCGGGGATATGGACGTCTCCGTTATTAATGAGATGCCATCAGGACGGAAAGAAATCGAAACTTATTGGGCAAAAGAGAATACATTCGAACGTATTCTGCAATTCATCGGTCAACGAGTGCATGAAGGGGAACAG
>NZ_JBHUNA010000009.1:19324-174259 GCF_042685205.1 Lentibacillus juripiscarius | reverse complement strand
ATGGCCAGCTGGAAGAGTTTTACCAGAATGACGTGAGTGTTGGCTTGATGCATGGCCGGCTTGCCACGGACGAAAAAGAGCATATTATGAAACAATTTGCCGATGGAAAAGTGGATGTTCTTGTCTCGACAACAGTGGTTGAGGTTGGTGTGAATGTTACCAATGCAACCATTATGGTTATCTATGATGCCGAACGATTTGGCCTTTCCCAGCTGCATCAGCTCAGAGGTCGGGTCGGCCGCGGCGAGCAACAGAGTTATTGCATTCTGATTGCCGATCCAAAAGGGGAAACAGGCAAAGAGCGGATGCGGATAATGACGGAAACAAATAATGGTTTCGAATTGTCCGAGCAGGACCTTCAACTGCGCGGACCGGGGGATTTCTTTGGAAAAAAACAAAGTGGCCTGCCTGAGTTCAAAGTAGCTGATATGGTTCACGATTACCGTGCATTGGAAACAGCAAGAAATGACGCAGCCACGATTATTGAGAATGATTTACTTAACCGTGATCCAGCATATCAGCAATTGAACATGCATTTGGAGGATAGTGCGATGCTCTATGAGAAATTGGATTAAAGAGGTTGTTCAAAAAGTCCGGTAAATATGACACATCGAATTTCTTTGTTGGCTTGTTTCTCCGCTGCTCATGTATCTAAATGCATACATTCCGCTGCTCGAAACTACGCCGCCTCGAAATTCTCGGTCCTTTTTATCCTCCTTTTTGAACAAGCACTTAAAGATCACTTGCATACATTGGCCTCATATTATATATTACTATTAGTACCAAGTCATAGGATTAACATATAATATAAAACTATAAGTATGTATAAAATTAGATATCATTGGCACATTCGTTGGCGGTGGCCATGTTTGTGCATTGGATGGTGCAGCATAATGAAACGCAGCAAATCAGAGCGGCAGCGGTTATTGAAGGAAACAATCGATACGACACCTTTTATTACCGATGAAAAATTAGCAAAAAAGTTTGGCGTCAGTATACAAACGATCAGGCTTGACCGGATGGAACTTGCCATTCCGGAACTCCGGGAACGGATTAAATCGGTCGCCTCGGATCAATGGAATGAAACCGTTAAAGCCCTTCCACTGGAAGAAGTGATCGGGGAAGTAGTTGATCTGGAACTGGACAATCGCGCCATTTCCATTTTGGAGATAAAAGAGGATCATGTATTTTCCCGCAATAAGATAGCCAGAGGACACCATTTATTTGCGCAGGCAAATTCATTGGCGGTGGCTGTCATGAATGATGAACTGGCCCTGACAGCTAAATCGGAAATTAAGTTTACCAGACAGGTCAAACAGGGTGAACGTGTGGTTGCCAAAGTTTTCGTTGAGGATGTGGATGATAAAGGCAGGACTGTTGTCCGGGCAGACAGTTATGTTGATAATGAAAAGGTATTTACCGGTGTCTTTCACATGTATCGCTCAAACGAGTCAAAAGGGGATAATTCATATGAAAATAGCAATTGATGCCATGGGAGGCGATCACGCACCGGAAGCAATTGTAAAAGGTGCCGTGGAGGCCGTCTCGCAAATGGAGCATTTGCACATAACGTTAGTCGGTGATGAACAGCAGATTAAGCCGCACATGGCTGATGCTAACCGAATTGACATCATTCATACAGACGAGATGGTCACTGCAGATGACGAACCGGTCCGGGCAGTACGGCGTAAAAAGAATTCGTCACTTGTACTGACGGCGAAAGAAGTGAAGGAAAATCGTGCGGATGCGTGCATTTCAGCCGGAAATACCGGTGCCCTTATGAGCGCCGGGTTGTTTGTTGTTGGCCGGATTCAGGGAATTGACCGGCCCGCTTTGAGCCCGACGCTGCCAACAACAGACGGAAATGGATTTCTGCTTCTGGACGTTGGTGCCAACGTGGATGCCAAAGCACACAACCTTGTTCAATATGCGATTATGGGATCTATTTATACAGAAAAGGTACGGAAAGTCACTAATCCGACGGTCGGCCTATTGAACATCGGAACGGAAGAAGGGAAAGGAAACGACCTGACCAAAAAGGCATACAGCCATTTGAAAGAAGCACCGGTCAACTTCATTGGCAACGTAGAAGCACGCGATATCCTGTCAGGTGCCGCTGATGTGGTGGTAACCGACGGATTCAGTGGAAACATTGCACTGAAAACGATTGAAGGGACGGCCATGACCATGTTTTCGATGCTGAAGGAAACATTTATGGCATCCATGAAAACGAAAATTGCTGCCGGAATGGTGAAAGGTGATCTAAAGGGACTCCAAAGCAAGCTCGATTATTCCGAATATGGTGGTGCGGGACTGTTCGGTTTAGCTTCCCCAGTTATTAAAGCACACGGATCATCGAACACCCGGGCGATTTACAACGCGATCCAGCAGGCAGTACATATGGTTGAAAATGACGTGACCGGAACAATTAAATCAACAGTCCAATCGATTAATTGGGATAAGGGGGAAGAATGAATGAAACGAGTTGCGCTTCTTTTTCCAGGCCAGGGATCCCAGACGCCGGGCATGGCAAAAGCATTATACGATGAATTTCCCGAAGTAAAGGAACTATTTCAGCAAGCTGACAGTCTGCTCGGGAAACAGTTGTCCAGTCTAATGTTTGAAGGTCCTGAAGCGGAATTGACAGAAACTGAGAATGCACAGCCGGCACTATTGTTATCAGGCATTGCTGTATATGAGCTCTTAAAGAAGGAAGGTGTCCAGCCGAGTATGGCTGCCGGGCACAGCCTGGGCGAATACAGCGCACTTGTCGCTGCTGGTGCCATGACGTTTGACGAGGCATTGCCACTTGTCGCTGCTAGAGGAAGACTGATGGAAGAGGCTTTTCCAAAAGGAAAGGGATCTATGGCTGCGGTACTGGGCATGTCACAGGAAGCGATTGAACAAACGCTGGAACAGGTTAATGATGATGAAGTGGTAGATATTGCCAACTTGAATTGTCCCGGGCAAATTGTTATTTCCGGATCAAAAGAAGGTATTGATGAAGCCGTTGACCTGCTGAAAGAAAATGGGGCGAAACGTGTGTTACCTCTAAATGTCAGTGGACCGTTTCACTCCGGGTTAATGAAGCCGGCTAATGAACAGTTTGCGAAAGAATTGGACACCATTGCATTCCAGGATGCAGATATACCCGTTTATGCCAATGTAACGGCTTCTCCGGTGACAGACCAAAATAGTATCAAAGACTTGCTTCTCAGGCAGCTGTATTCACCGGTCCGATTTGAAGAATCTATTCGTCATATGATGGACGCAGAAGTCGATGCGTTTGTTGAGGTCGGCACCGGAAAAGTATTGAGCGGTTTGGTCCGGAAAATTAATCGCAGAGCCAAGACATTCGCGGTTCAAGATCCAGAATCGCTGAATGAATTTCTAACATGGTATAAGGAGGACTCCTGATGCTGGAAGGAAAAAACGCGTTAGTCACCGGTGCTTCACGTGGCATCGGTCGTGCCATTGCTCTGGAACTTGCCAGGCAGGGTGCCAACGTTGCCGTTAATTTTGCAGGCAGTGAAGACAAGGCGCAGGCCGTAGTTGAAGAAATCGAGCAATTGGGTGTACAATCAGTGAAGGTTCAGGCTAACGTTGCCGATGAAAACGATGCAAAAACAATGGTAAAAGAAGTTGTCAGCCAGTTTGGCGGCCTGGATATCCTGGTGAATAATGCGGGCATTAATAGGGATAACTTACTAATGCGGATGAAAGAGGATGAATTCGATCAAGTTATTGACACGAATTTAAAAGGCGTTTTCCAGTGCACAAAAGCTGTTTCCAGGCAAATGATGAAACAAAAAGGCGGCAGAATCATTAATGTTTCATCTGTTGTCGGTGTCAGCGGCAATGCCGGTCAAGCCAATTATACAGCTGCTAAAGCAGGCGTCATTGGCTTGACGAAATCAACTGCAAAAGAATTCGCATCCCGTAATATTTTAGTGAATGCCGTTGCCCCCGGTTTTATTGAAACAGATATGACCGACGCGTTAACCGACGAGCAAAAGGACGGCATGCTGTCCGTGATCCCACTGGAAAAACTTGGAAAACCGGAAGACGTTGCCCGTGTCGTTCGCTTTTTGGCTTCTGATGACGCGAACTATATTACAGGTCAGACAATTAATATTGACGGCGGCATGGTCATGTAGATCGAAAAGCGCCGGGAGCCGAAGCTGGACAAAATTCTGAGCCTGCTCCCAGACTTGAAATCCGGTGAATGAGCCAAATTCCATGTTTGAGTATTTATTGAAAGGGGGTGACGATGATGGCAGACGTATTTGACAAAGTAAAAGATATTATTGTTGATAAACTGGAAGTAGAAGAATCACAGGTGAAGATGGAAGCATCTTTTAAAGACGACCTTGAAGCGGATTCACTCGATGTGGTTGAACTTGTCATGGAACTTGAAGATGAATTTGACATGGAAATCGCTGATGAAGAAGCTGAGAAAATCAATACGGTCGGCGATGCTGTTAATTACATAAACAGCAATCAGTCCTGACTCCATATAGTTGTTGGAAGTCTCGCATGATGCGGGACTTTCTGTTATTTACATCTCCTGTCAACTTGTGTAAAATAAACTAAATCTACGTTTTGAGTGGTGATAAGCGACATGACTATGGCACAATTGGAAAAAGAGCTTGGCATTACATTTAACGATCATGACCTTTTAAGACAAGCTTTTACACATTCATCTTATGTGAATGAGCATCGTCATGAATCATCTTCGGATAATGAGCGGTTGGAATTTCTCGGTGATGCCGTCCTTGAGTTGGGCGTATCCCAGTATTTGTATCGGCAAAAAGAACGTTCGGCTGAAGGCGATTTAACGAAATTGCGCGCATCGATTGTCTGTGAACCATCCCTGGAGGAGTTTGCCCGGGAATTAAACTTCGGAGAATATTTGCTTCTGGGCAGGGGAGAAGAACAGACAGGGGGCAGGGACCGACCTGCACTGCTTGCTGATGTGTTTGAGGCATTTTTGGGAGCGCTATACCTTGATCGGGGCTTTGATGTCGTCATTCAGTTCCTTCAGCAATATGTTTATCCGAAAATAACGACAGGTGCTTTTTCGCATGCGATGGATTATAAAAGCAAACTGCAGGAACATGTTCAAAAGCACCGCAACCACAGCATAGACTATGTGATTGCGGATGAAAAAGGTCCATCCCATGACAAAGAGTTTATTGCTCAAGTTTTAATCAACGGCAATGTGTCAGGCAAGGGGACGGGCCATACGAAGAAAGAAGCTGAGCAGCGCGCGGCCAAAAATGCGCTGGACACCTTGGATGATTGAATTGGTAGGCACATAGCAAATAGGAAGTAAAAAGCAGTGGATTCGCATTTGAGTTCGCTGCTTTTTTCTGATTTCCATCTATGACTCCATGTTAAATAAACGTGGAATATTGTATAATAAAGTAAGAAACTTGATATGATCGAAATTTTGGCTGGCATTTTCTTTAATGTAATTCCTACAATTTAAGGAGGGATTCAATATGGCTTTGCCAAGAGAAAACAATTCACTGACATATGCTGAGTACTCGAAATTGGGTGAAGAAGTGCAGTATGAGGTGATTGATGGTCGTATTTATAATATGTCGCCGTCACCGAATGTGAAGCACCAGTCCATTGCCACCGAACTTTTGACAGAATTTAATCTTGGATTAAGGACTACATCCTGCAGGGTAATCGCTGAGATTGATGTTTGTCTTTGCGGAAAAGAAGATACAACACGAACTAATGAATGGGTTAAGCCGGACATCGCAATAGTCTGTGATAAGGACAAGGTAAAGAAAAATCGTATTGCAGGTGCTCCGGATTTGATTGTTGAAATATTGTCAAAGGCCACTGCAAAAACAGATAGAATGATTAAGTTCAACCGCTATCAAAAAGCAGGTGTAAAAGAATATTGGATTGTTGACCCTGCACATGAAACAATTGATATTTATGTATTGGAAAATAACTTCTACAGCCATGCAGGCACTTTTGCGAACAATGAAACCGCAGATGTGAATATTTCCGATGGTCTGTCCATTAATCTTGAAAATATATTTAGGGAAGATTTTTGAAGTTGGTAGGGGAGACACTAGAAAAATATGGGGTAAAAGACCAGAAAAACTGGTTCCGCCGAATTGCGAAACCAGTTTTTCTCGTGCCATTAAAATATTATGCTTTCCTCACAGACCGCAGTTCATCAATAAACGCCTGTGTTTCGGATGCGCTCAGCTGGCCTTTTTGTTTAATCATGTTGTACATAAATTTGATGTCCTCGTATTTACCCAAATCATAGTCCTCCGCATCCATCACTTCGCGGTTGACGACACTTAATGTTTCAGCAAGTTCATCCAGCATAAATTTCAAGTTTTCCTGCGTCGGATTTTCCAGATTCACATGAACACTCCCTTTAAATAGTCTCCCAAAAGCTTATGTATCAGATTAAGCCTTCTTTTGCCCTTCTCTTTATGATAACATAAAAAGTGAACGAATCCCTAGTACTCTAAGGTGTGACGTATTTACTATTTGTCTTTGACCATATTTTGACCTCATTGATGGAAATCCACGACCCCGTCCATTAACATCCTAAATTTTTCAGCATCGCGTTTTCGTGTTGCATTCGTTTTATGCAGGTAAATTTGTCTGGTAGTAAGATCGTTTGAATGTCCTAGGCGTTCCATAATACTTTCCAGACTCACTTCTGCTTCAGCTAACAGCGATGTATGAGTATGTCGAAATGAGTGCAGTGTAAATGATTGATTTAAATTAGCTATTTTTAATAAACGCCTTAGGCGGAAACGTATAACAGTTGGATACAAAGGATAACCTGGGTATTTGTGGCGATTAATAAAAATAAAATGTTTGTCATGAAATTTGTTTGGATACCTTTTTCTCATTTCCCGATTTTCTTGAATAACGGATTTTAGTAACTTTGCAACACTGGGATCGATATCAATGAACCGCTTGGACGTCTTGGTTTTGGGCTTCACTAATATGTAATCAACGCTATTTCCAGTATTATGGTATGTTTTATTAATGTCAAGGAAATATCCATCATCTTCTTTTAAATCCATTTCTTTTAATGCACATAATTCCCCGATTCTCAGCCCTGTATAAGCTAAGGTCAAAAAAATAGCAAAGTCAAGATACATCCCATGTGATTTAGTGTATTGCAGAAATTTTGCGAGCTCCTCTTTTTCCATAAACTTTGGGATATTATTATCCTCGTCTTCTATGGATGCCGAAACTTTCCTAATGGGGATATAACTATATCTAGTGGGATCTTTGTTTATTTTCTCTAATTGCATCGCTTTTTTAAAAATCATTTTAGCAGTTGTGTGAAATCCTCTTACAGTGGTATCACTGTATTTTTGTTGTAATTTACGCAGTACTCCCAAGTAATGGTCTAAAGTTATATCAACAAGTTTTATGTCTCTTAAATAATCCAGGAGAGCATTTATCTCAAAATAACGTTTATTGACTGTTTTTGGCTTGAGAACTTTTTCCTCCTGATATAATTGAAACCATTGTTCACAGAATTCCTTAAAGGTTAAAGTGTTATCATTTTGATTGCCAGATTCTAATTCATTTTCCAATTTTCTGGCATAGTATTGAGCTTCTTTTTTTGTCTTGAACCCTCGCCGGGTTGTCGAACGTTTTCGTCCTGTTTTTGGATCGACGTGAGTGTAAAGTTTAAATAACCATTTCTCACCGTTTTTCGTTTTATATTTTTGATAACTAGCCACTTAATGCATCTCCTTTATAAACATAATTTTACAATGCATCTAATAATTCATTCTTGTACATTTCAATCCGTTGCAGAGCGAAATTTTGTTCAACATTAAATGTCTTCATGAGTAAGTGTATATCAATTGTGTTCAATTGTTTTAATAAAAAGGAAGGTACACAAAAATGAAGGGCAAATTTTCTTGCCTGTCCCTCCTGATAATGGCGAAACAGCCTAGGGATTCCCCATTGGCAGCCTTCGTGTACTAGCACATGTCCTAATTCATGACCAAAATCCTGCCACTGTTTTTGACTGGATTGGTTTTGATTTAAAAAAATACGATAGCAACCACCCAAGTTATTAGCCTCACTAGGCTCATCAAAGTAATGTAGTTGGATATTTAAGTAATTAGCTACTTTCTTCATTATAAATAAAGAATAGAACGCATCAACATCAGTTTCATCAATTGCAAAATATAATGATTCGATATTATTTGCAATATCTAAACTCGAAGTTTTATTACAAATTGTCAAGAAATCACCTCTGTAGGAACTTGTGTTCTATTTATAATTAAAAGAATATCCTATCTAAAATTAGATAGGACTTATCGTGTTTTGGCTTTCAAAGCACTTTTGGATGTAATACTAATTATTACTTTTATCATTTTTGATTATTTGCCACATTTTATAAAGCTTCTGCAGGTCCTCTTCTTTGGAATTAGGCAGCTCTTTATACCAGCGCTTCAGCTTTGGGTCTGAGATCGTATCATAAAAGGCTTTATCTTCTTGGATATAGGAAGAAGAGTTATCCGTTCTTCCAGTAAGATAATCAATGGATGTATCAAGGTGTTGGGCTAATTCATACAACGTATTGTGAGGTGGTTTACTATGACCATTCTCATAATTACTAATAGTCCCTTTTGTTGTGTTAACAAGTTTAGCTAACGCTTCCTGTGTTAAATTCGCTTCTTTTCTTCTTTGCTTTAATCTTTTTGCTAACATATAGCCACACCTTTAAAAGTTTGTACAAATATATTGTACTTTGTTTATAAAAAAAAGTAAATATAAATACAAGAAAATAATAATTTTTCCATTGACGTACAAATATATAATACTTATACTGTGGGTATAGTACAAGTAAATCATACATGCGAAGGGGAATAACATGAAAAATTCGAACCTTATTCAAGCGCGAAAAGCTATGGGTTTAACACAAGAACAATTAGCCAGAAAAATGAACTATCGCAAATCCGCTGTTTCAAATTGGGAAAATGGTTATTCCGTTCCTAGTGTGAATGATGCCATGAAATTGGCCATTATTTTAAACACGAATATACCGTTTCTTTTTTTTAATCATTATGTACAAATATATCATACATTATACATTGATGGCTAATTTACTTGTACTCTTATTTATTCTTTATTTTCCGCCGGGAGGGATAAAATGCAGGTTACCATTGATGAATTAAAAGCCAAATTATTGGAAGAAAATTTGAAGGAATTATTTTTGGAAGCATATGAAAAGGGGCTTGAGGATGGACAAAGTAAATATAATTATCCAGATCTTTTAACGAAAAAGGATCTTAGTAAGATTTTTCAGGTGAAAGAGCCTACTGTAAATAAAATCGTAGCAATTCCGGGATTCCCAAAGTCACAATTTGTTTCAGCTAGGTATCCACGTGATGAGGTTTTTAGATGGATGAGAGAAAACACTGATGCTGGACTAATTAACCAAAATCAACCGAAAAGGTTGTTTGGCTAGAAAATTCATGGGGAGGTGAATGGAATGTCCTTTTTTGCAGTTCAAGTTCGTTCGGGATCTGAAATAGAAGTTAAAAAAATGCTTCAAGATGTACTGATTCGGAAAGGTAATCAAACGATTGAAGCTATCTATGCATTGGAATCGTATACGCAAACAATAAATGAAAAAACAGCCAAATTTGATTTAACAGCGTTAACGTCAACGGATATCGATGATCATTTGTATATCCAGCGATTGCAAACAAACGCAAGTAATTTACGAGCTGCTTATGATCAATTGGAGTCTTATAAGGATGATAATTCCATTGAACTTAAACAAGAGTATCAAAAACAAATAAAACATATTACAGCCAAAGTGAAAAATATTCGCGATACAACCAGAAAGATAGGTAGTGTCTTGAAAGGCTATATATTAGTTGAAGTTGACCAAACATTTGATTATCTACCAAACCACTTATGGCATCTTATTAAATCCATTCCCAAAGTAATGGGAATTCCAAGCAGAATGAATATCCCGCAGGATGAAATAGATGCATTCTTCGAAGAGGTAGAAATGTCCAATGAAATCGAAATGCAACTTGATGAAGTACTAGCATTTGAACGTGCGAAGCAAGAAGAAGATAAACTTATCCAACAACTAAATCAAAACGCTGCTAAAGAAAAGCAGGAAACGATCAGTCAACAATTGGATGATATGTATACAGATATTGAACAAGAAGTTCAACAGGCAAAATCCCATGCTATTAATATCATGAAGCGTGTGAAAGCATTTATTAAAAATAATCGTAAGACCGTAAAGCTACCTGTAACGATTTTTAAGCGTCTATATCAAGACTTAGTGCAAAAAGGGTCTTTCCCACCTCAAATGAATTCATCTTCAATATTTATCTGCCGATTACAACAGTGGCTGCAACAAAGCCGGGCGGTGCTGGAATGATGGAGCTGACTGGAAGTATTACAAGCATATTATATCGAAAAGATGATTTTTTAATTGCTGTTTTACGTACTCAAAAGGAAGATATAAAAATCAAAGGTAATATCCATGGGATAGAAAAGAAAGAAGCTTTAACGGTTTACGGCTCTTTTGAAACCCATCAAAAGTATGGGAGGCAATTTACAGTGGAATATTGGGAACGGCCCTTACCACAAACAAAGAATCAATTGATAACTTTTCTTGCTTCACCATTGATAAAGGGCTGTGGCAAGAAACAGGCACAAGAGATTGTCAGCGGTTTAGGAAAGCATGCATTGTCAACTATCTTCAAACAGGGAAGTTCTTGTTTACTAAACATAAAAGGGATAGGCAAGAAACGAGCTGCAAAGATAGCGGATAGTGTCCGTTCTACCCTTGAAGTACAAGAGATTGTTTCACAACTGCTTGAATATGGCATCACAGCAAATATGGCGTTACGTGTTTATAAAGAATACGGTTCTGATGCTGTTAAAACTCTAAAAGAAAATCCATATGTGTTAACAGAATTAAACCTCATTGGCTTTTCTAAAGCAGATGATATTGCTAAACGTATAGGAATCATGCCTACATCCGGTTACCGGATAGAGGCCTGTCTAAAATATATCCTGCACAAATCATGCTTTCAAGCAGGACATATGTATATGGCGGAAGACCAATTACTTGATGAAACTGCACAAGTACTAAACCATCATGCTTATGGTGAGGATATCATATCGGCCAAAGAATTGAAAAACGGTATTATGAACATGGAAGAGAAGTCTATTGTGATTGAAAATGACTGTGTTTATCCGTCTTTTTTATATCACCATGAACAGAATTTGGCACATCAGCTTTCAAGAATGAAAAGGTCGCGGGATAGCATAGCAATGTCCTCTTTAGAAAGACAGATAGATAAATATCAGAAAAAGCACGGTATTATTTTGGTCACAGAGCAACGAGAAGCAATCCGTGAATTACTGGATAAACAATTACTCATTTTAACGGGTGGTCCAGGTACAGGAAAGACAACGGTCATTCGAACAATGATAGCTATTTATAAGCAATTATTTTCCGGACATACCATTCGCCTTGTAGCTCCTACAGGAAAAGCAAGTCGAAAACTGGCTGAAATGACCGGGAAAGAAGCTTCCACCATTCATCGATTAATTGGGTATCAGCAGGGAGAAATGCCCGAGTATCATCAAGATCATAAGCTGCCTTGTGATTTGCTTATTATCGATGAAATGTCCATGGTGGATGTCCGTTTAGCCAATAATTTAATCCAGGCGATTCACAAAAATACGAAAGTGTTATTTGTAGGGGACATTGATCAGTTACCATCTGTAGGACCGGGAAATGTTCTGCGTGACATGATTCAAGCTGGAGTGCCAACAATAGAGCTAACTGAGGTGTTTCGCCAAGCACGGGAAAGTCAAATCATCAAAAATGCTCACCGCGTTAATCAGGGCCAATCAATTGTCTTTGATAAAGAAAAAGATGACTTTTACTTTCTTATGCAGCAAGATCCGAAGAAAATTGCAGCATTACTTGTGAGAAGTGCGAGTCGTTTTCTGGAATTAGGTTATGACCTATCTGATATTTTGGTTCTCAGTCCAATGAAAAAAGGTCCGGTTGGCACAGAAATTTTAAATGAAATGTTGCGGGAAAAGCTGAATCCAATTGATGAAGTGAAACAAGAATGGAAAATAGGTAAGCGTTTTTTTCGTCTGGGAGATAAAGTTATTCAGTTGCAAAATAATTACGAGAAGCAAATTTTCAATGGTGATACGGGAGTTATTACCGGATTCACACAAGCTACCGATGATGACGGGAACGCAATAGATGTGATGAAAGTTGATTATTTTGGTAAAGAAATCTCCTACACCAAAACAGAGACGAAAGAATTGAACCTGGGTTATGCTATTACGATTCATAAAGCACAGGGTGGTGAAGCGCCGATTGTGCTTATTCCTGCTACCGCAAGTCATTACATGATGCTGGCTAGGAACTTAATATATACTGCTATGACACGTGCTAAAGAAAAAATGGTGGTTATTGGGACAGAAGAAGCTTTAAATATAGCTATTGCAAATAACCAGATAGCAAAACGCAACAGTAAACTTGCTGAACGATTAACGAAAAACACAAATTGATATGAACTTGGTCAGCGAAGGGACATACGGAAATGTGGCAACGTTTAAGTCAGAACATTGCTTATTCCGGATAGGGAAAAGTTTATGACAGACAATCTTAGAAAGTCGTTCAGTGAGGCTGAAGCTAAAGCACGGTCATCTACCATGCAACAGGCAGTTGATTTAAGTGAGGTAACCCAGCAGGAAACAAAAGCTAACCAACAAGGATACGGACTTTACAAATTAAAACAGAAAAATAAAGCACTATTTTGCCAGGCGATACAGGAAAATCTGGATATTGTCATACAAAGTAAGCATCTAACCAATAGCGAGCTGGGTTTGTTGCTGTCCCTTATGCCATTAGTACAATTTCATTCCAATGCCATTATTAACCGGGAAACTAATGAATTTATGAGTGTTTCGGAAATAGCACGTTATTTAAATCGAGAGCGTTCAGCCACAAGTAAGACGATATCCCAGCTTCTTGCTAAAGGAATGTTATTTGAGTTTGTGAATGCGCAGGAAATAAAAGCACATAAACGAAATATATCCCAGCGTCCATTGTTTATGAATCCGGAAATTATTTATGCAGGAGATCGTAACCGCATTAATGCGACATTGGCCAGATTAGTGATGGAATTTGATATATTAGAACGCAAAAAAGTGTATCTAGCCTGGAAACTATGGTTGAAAAATGGACACGAGTTTGGCCGCTTGTATCGGCGTAAAACGTATTTACAATTCAAGCGAAATGAAAGGGTGTGATATAAAACCACACCATTAAACCTTGATATGGCGGGATTAGATTGGGTTATAAAATCGTGCTGTGGTATGAAATCACACCTTGACAATTCCAATATTTTTGGCTTGGGGGGTGTGGCAAAAAAACCACACATGTGTGGTCAAAAAACCACACCCTAAAATTGGTGTCATTGTTGTTATGACAGGAATGATGACGAATAAGGGCGAGATTTCCTTTCTCACTCTTCTCTATACAGCTGTCATTCCAAATTATGCGCTCCCGCCAAGATCGTGTAATGTTAGTGAGCCAAAGTAGAAAACAAGATATTTTAAATCAATGGTGTTAAAAGTATCAGCGAACACACAAGGCTGGACTGGACCGAAAATTACCCCAGTTGATGCAGACATTGTTATAACAGCATCCAGCCAAATAAATGCTTTTCCGGGAGGTGAGATAATCAAGATGCAGATTAATTTAATAGAATTAGAGAATTTCTTATGGTATATACAGGACAAAGTGGAAGAAGTTTACCAAGCTGAAACGAAAAAGGCCATACGAAGGTTTTTAGCAGATAAATATAATAAATAAATCGAAAAGAGGGGTAACATGAACCACTTCAAATCAGCGTACACGATTCAAATGTCGCAAGTTACATCATGCCCGAAATGCGGTAGTAACACGTACTTGTTATTAGGGAAAATGTCCAATGATCCTGCTTTTTATATCTGTTTCCACTGTACCTGGGTTGGACAATTAGGAATTGGAGAAGTTGTTATGTCTAATAAGTAAATAGAATGGGGAATGACCATGGAGTGGAGGACGCATTTATTATCCGGAATAGCTGCAGGTTATGTTGTTACAGGTGGGGACTGGCGGGCAGCAGTGGTAGGTGGCATAGCAGGTATTATTCCAGATCTGGATGAGCATAAATCAAAATTTGGAAAAATCGTATTCCCGTTATCGTTTCTGATCAATAAAATGTTTGGTCACCGGACGATAACACATTCGTTACTATTTTCTGTATTAACCGTTTTAGTATTGTACCCTCTTACAAGTGAGTGGGTATGGTTATCAGCAGGTGTTGGGCTGTTGGCCCATATTGCAGGGGACATGCTTACCGGTCAAGTGCAGTTTTTCTATCCAGTCCCAAAAGCAATCGGGTTCAACGTTACACAAAAGACGTTCCACTTGTTGGATCGCTGCACGGCACTGTTGTTACTGGTTTATTTAGGGAGAGAAATGATCACGAACATATAAACCTAATAATACGGCAAAGCTACACACTTTTTTACACAGGAATCTATTTATCGAGAAAAAAGTATGGGAAGAAACCACTATCTAGCTAAAGATAAGGGGTTGGAAAGGAGAGGTAATTATGGAGCATGTCGCAGTTGATTTGGGTTACGGATATGTAAAGGCTATGTCATCTTCCGGAAAACAAATTGTGTTTCCATCATTAGTAGGGAAAGGATATCATCGAAATCTTACCAGTGTTATGGGGGAGGAACCGAGTAATTTAAGAAATATACATGTTCATTTCAAAGGAGAAGATTACTTTGTCGGTGACTTGGCCAAGGAATCACGTTCTGTTTCTCGTATATTTGATCAGGAAAGATTTACTCATGTTTATACGCAGGTGTTATTAAATGTAGCTGTTCAGTTGGTTACAGATGATGAACATGTACAGGTTTCCACAGGGTTGCCATTGGACTTTTATCAGTCACAGGCAAAGGAATTTAGGCAGGCAATACTGGGAATGCAGCCAATTATGCAATGGGATACTGGTCCATTTAAAGGCCAGGAAAAACGCCTGAATATTGATCAGGCGATGGTGTTTCCGCAGGGCGCATCAGCAATTTTTTCAACTCTCTTAAATCATGAAGGGAAATATACGTACCCGCATTTAATGGAGCAGGGAAATTTCCTTGCGTTAATGGATATTGGTTTTCGAACAACCGATTTTGTTGTAGTCGAAATGCAAAAAAACGGATCTTTCGTACCGCATGCTAAATTGTCGGGTACGGTGGATGAGGGCGTTATAAATTTGCATCGGGACATTAGGCAAGTGTTTAAAGCTCAATCAGGTGGTGCCGATCTGAATGAGTTTCATATCAGTCGAATCTTAAAGAATGAGTTTTTAACTTACAAGGGAAAACGTATTGATTTTGCAGAAGCCATCTATAAAAGTAAGGAATCAATAGCAACGAATATTGCCGATCGGCTAAAAAGCGTCTGGGCAGAAGAAAGCGACCTGTTCGACGCTATTTTTCTGGCAGGTGGCGGTGGTAATTTGTTCGAGTCATTTGTCCAGCCCCACTTTGATCATCGTTTAAAACGTATAACGGAAAGCCAGTTTGCCAATACCATTGGTTACCTTCGGCTCGGACGGTCCATCACCAATCAGAAGCGAGACAAAAAGATGGGTTAGTGTATGCATACGAATTGGAAAAAACGGTATAGTTTTCGTTTAACCAGTGATGATCAAGTAATATATGAATATCTAGAACAACTACCTGCCAATCAGCGAAGTGAAGGTATACGAAAGTTGTTAGGTATTGCAGTAAATGGTTCTCAACAAGGACTGGAGCAACAAGAAATGATTGATTCTCTTAAGAAAGATATAGAAATACTAAAAGAAAATCAGGTAGAGATGCTGCGAAAGCTGGATAATAATAATGGACAAGCAAGTAGTAAGGAAAGTACTTCCAATGAAGTAAATGAACAAACCATGCATGAAACTGCCAATGCATTTCTTTCTTCATTTGGTTTTCAGGAAGATGAATAAACGAATATCGATTATTCGTGAAAGAAAGGTTCAGTCAAAGCAAAACATATACTGTAAAGAAAAATAGGCATGAAGGACGTGCTCTGCGGCATCTGCAGGGTATTTTTTATGCCTTGAAAGGGGGAATGTGCAAAGGTTTAGCTTTAATTTTAGTTATTTCATAGAGAGGGAGGTGAACATATGATTCGTTTTTTTCTTGGACTGCTTTTAGGTATATTTTTATTCTTAGTTGTCGGAAGTATCATTTTGGAAGAATTTCCGGCTATTCAACCTTTATGGCAAGAGTTTAAAGATGCCATTGTACGTCTATACGATATGGCTTTAGTTCGGTATGGGGCCGTAACTACCTTTCTTATCATTATTGCCATTTTTATCGTATTTGGTTCCAGTAAAAAAATATAAGATAGCAAAAACAGAACAGGAGGGAGGACAAATGGTTGAAAAACATTCAAAAGAAAAAAGAGAATAAAGAAAACATCAAGGCATTAAAACGTTTTATGCAAAAAATGAAGGTGTTTTTTAGCACAAAACCTAAAAAGGAGAAACCAGCGCGTCCCAAAAGTTATCTTATGCGTAAGTTCGGTGCCATTACATTTTGGCTGTTATTTTCATTCATGTTTTTAGTTGTGTTTGTGAACATAACATCAAATATCAACTCTAGTGCTGAAGTGGAGCAAAGCCAGCCGAAACCAATGACAAATCCTGCGACAAAGCCGGAAGCCATTCAGTTTGCTAAAGATTTTACCAAAAATTATTTCACTTGGAAACGTGATAGTTGGAAAGCTCGTGAAAAACGGCTTTCCAACTTTTTAGCTAAAGGACTTGATAGTCAAGCAGGATTGGTTAGGGACAGCTTAAAGTGGGATGCATCTGTACAGCACGTTAGTCTGCAGAACGTAGAGAAAATAACAGAAGACAAAGCACATATTATTTTTGAAACAACGACAAAAATGAGCCGAGAGGTGCAGGTAAAAAACGGAAATAAGAAAGAAAAGGAAAAAACAAAAACGAAAACTGAAACCAAAGAGGTAGCCAAGTTCTTTGCTGTACCAATTACGTATAACGGAACATCTTATGGTGTTTATGATCTACCATTTATTACAAATATAGATACAACAACGACTGTAACCGAAGATGCTAATAACTATCGAAAGGATTTAAAGGCGGCAAAAGCTAGTAAAGAAGTGACCAATATTAAAAACTTTTTAGACACGTTCTTTGCTAGTTATGCCAAAGACTCAGAAGACCGGTTGAGTTATATTTTGACAGATGAGAAGCACCAAAACGGATTACAGGGAGCGTTAAATTTCGTGGAAGTAGGAAGTGCTGATGTATACCATGGGGAAAAACAATCGAAGTTTATTGTCATTGCTGATGTAACGATGGAGGACCCGAAAACAAGTATTCAATTTGATACCGTATACAGGTTAGTCGTCACCAAGGAGCAAGACCACTACGTTGTATCAAATCTGAAAGCCGATCAAGCAATTGAAAAGCTAGCAACTGAGTAAATAAAAAGACAACTTGAAAGTGGGTGATGGATGAATGAGTTTGGAACCATTGTTTAGTTGGTTTACCGAAGAAATACAATATGTGCTGTTTTTTATCATCATTGTTTTGTTAATGGTGGCTGTTTTTAAGCGTGCATGGTTGTTCGCAGTAGGCGTATTAATTGCTGGTTCAATTATTGGTATATTTGTGTTAAACCCTGACCTTATTTTGGGGTTATCTGAATGGTTTAACAAAAAGCTCAACATTGGGCAGTGAATTAGACATCAACTATTTCTTGAAGGAACAGCATTATGTTAGTGCTGTTCCTTATCTAATTAAAGGAGCATTATATGCAGGATGAACAAAAAAGGCGCATCCCATTATATGTATTAAATAACTTTTTAAAATTTGATCGTAAAATTTATCAGCTGTTCGGCCTGAAATTGGGCAGACCTATACCTTTTAAAGGGCTTCTTTATTTACTTGTATTTAGCATAGGGGAAGTTATTTGGCTAGCAACGCCGGTTTTAGGCCAATTAATTAGGTGGATTCCCGATGGTATTTTATTTCTTTTACCTATTACGATTGCTTGGTTATTAACAGATGTCGGAACAGAAGGACGATCACCAATATATTTCTTCCGTTCCTTTCTGTTATATCATGCACGGAAATTAAGCAGAAAGACATACGTACATGGACGAAAAATACCCAAAGAAAGAACGCATGTCTTCCATAGTCATTATACCTATGGTGTTAAGAAACATCATTTTAAACCTACAACCTATCGTTATAAAGGATTTGTGACTTATAAGTAAGAAAGGAGTTTTGGCATGCCGACAAATATATTAGAATTTCCCATTAGGCATATTGAAAATAATCTTGTTTTTGCACACGATAATACCGTATGGGCCTATTATCGAATTGAAGGATTCAGTTATGATTTCTTAGATTTTGATGATAAAGTAAAACCATTTCAACATCAGTTAAGTTATTTATCAAATAATGGGCACGACTTGCACTTTGTCATTGATCCGACGCCTAAAAATATTAGCGGTGTGGTGAATCAAACCATAAAGGAAATGGAGCGAATGGATTATTCTTTGAAAGAGAATGGAAAGCATTTTATGGAACAAGTCAATCAGCATTTGAACAAACAACGTTCTTTGAATGAGTCAGGCGAATATATCCATTACTTGGGTGTTCAATTAGACCCATCCAAAAATAGATATTTATCACCAAATATGGGGAACACATTGCTTTATCAGTTGAAGAATTTTTTGGATGGTCTGCGTTCACCAGTCTACCGGGCGGTTGGATTAAACCCTTATGATATTCCCTTAGAAGTGATAGAGGCGTATCAGAAACAGGCGGAAAGTTTAATAACAAATATGGCAAACGGTTTTTCCTCTATGATAAAATCAGTCACAACAGAAGAACTTATTTATTTGGCAGAAAAAACCTATTCAGTTTCTCCGACCAATCAAGATGTGACATATCGACAGGCGTTTGCATCAGGTGATAAAGTTGAGGGTGTAGATTCCAATAATATCCATCATGGAGCTATCCGTCCAAAAGAAAATGCCTTTATTGATCTGCAAAATGCGAATATTGATGAAGTGGGTCCAAAAACTTTGCTGCTGAGTAAAATACGCAATAATGAAATTGAAGAGCTGTATACTCAATATTTAGTCTGTAATGATATGAATGATGTCAGTAGTCACCCCGGTTTTGAATGGCTTTACCATGTGCAGTCTCGAATGCCTTTTCCGGTAACTATTTCTATACGAGCACATCACCAGCCCAATCGGTTAGTGCAAAAGAAATTGAGTAATGCACGATTAGAATACAAAGATCAAAGAAAAGAAGCTGCCAAAGGACAGGACAGCATCGATCAAAGCGTTGTTGAATCGGAACAGGGTGCTGTGCAAATGGAAAATTACTTTAAGCAGACAGGGCAGCCGGGATATAGTTGTTCATTTGTATTTAAAGTCGTTGCAAAAGACAAACGGACATTGCAAACACGGGTTGAGCAATTAACGGATGAATTATCCCGATTTGGCGTCAGTATTGTTTCTCCATATGGTGAACAACTCAATTTACTAATGGAAACCATACCAGGATCAAAACAATTTAATAATGATTTTCCTATGTATGTATCTCCAACGATTTTGGCAGGTATGATGTTTGGCGCTACAACGAATATCGGGGATAATCGTGGTTTTTATATCGGCTATACACGTCAATTTCAAAAGCCTGTTTTTATTAAACCGGACCTTGCCGCCAAAGCGTATGAAAATGTCAATAATGTGTTTGACTCTATCTCAGTCATGGTAGCAGGTATGACCGGAAAAGGAAAGTCCTTGTTTATGAATCTATTTGTTTATTTGGCTGCCCTGACTGGTTCCCAGGGGTTAATTATTGATCCAAAGGGCGACCGCAAAAATTGGACAAAGGGACTTCCCTATATTCCTGAAGAGTATATTTCTGTTTGGCAAATGGGGACAAATGCAAATGATGCTGGTTCATTGGACCCTTTTCGAACAAGTACAGATTTGGAAGAAGGTAAAGATATCTGCATGGATATTTTGACACACCTTACAAATGTAGATATTAATGATGATGCTTACGCTATTTTAAGTGAGGCAATAGAACATGTAGCGAAACAAGAAGACCCTTGTATAGGAGCGGTAATAACATATTTAGAAAATCTTTATAACGCGGCAAACCTCAATGCTGCACGTATTAACGCGATTGATAAATTGAAAGGTATGCTAGAAACATTGCGGCGCAACCAACTTGCTAAGTTACTCTTCGGGGAAGTAGGACAGCAATATAAAGTATTGCAACCTGATGTCCCGGTCCAGGTATTAATGGTGCAGAACCTTAATTTGCCAAGTAAAACAACGAAAAAATTGCGACCTCAACATAAAATATCTGAGGCAATTATGATTTCGCTTACAGCTTTTACGAAACAGTACATGTTTAATCAAGACCGTATGCGGCACAAATTCATCCTGCAGGATGAAGCTAGTTCTATTGAACAAAGTGCGGTCGGCTCCGAGTTGATGGACTTTATTGTGCGTATGGGGCGTTTTTACAATACAACGCTCATAAAAGGTTCGCAGAATGCCTCAGATCATGGGCAGGACGTAGCAAACATGGGAATGAAATTCAGTTTTGGTTTACGTAAAACAGAAGAAGCCCAGGAGATGTTAAATTATTTAAACTTGCCACAGACACAAGAAAATATTGATGTATTAAAAAACCTAGGTCGTGGTGATGCATTGTTCCAGGATATCTTTGGACGTTCAGCGGTTATTCATATTAATCCAGTGTTTCGGGATTTATTAGATGCATTCGATTCATCTACCGCAACTGAGGAAGAAAAACAAAGAGAGTTGATGCAGACTTCCTAAGGAATTGTCTATTCCAATACGGATGAGTTAGTGGAAGTAATAAACGAAAGAATGTACCATTTAACAGATTTCCAGCTTCAGTTATTACGATACAAAGGAGAGTAGGTCTAATGCAAAAGAAAACATTATTTATTTTATTGATGATTAGCATGTTCTTACTAATGGCTGCTTGTTCGTCTGATAATGAGGCTAGTACAGGTGAAAAAGAAGGGGATACAAAAAACGAGGAAAAGTCAGAACGTGAAAAGGTATTTGAAAAAACAGACAAATTAGCCAAAAAGTTTTACAAAGCTGGATTTGAATTAAATATTCCTGCTGCATACGAAATGTTGTCTCCTAAAGGTAAAAAAGAGCTGAAAAATCAACCGTATGTTACAGGCATTGTTACTGACAATGGTGATGATATTCATGGGAAAGAACTTATTAATAAGCAAGACTATAAAAAAATCAAAAATAAATATGCCGACCAATTTAAAGACTTTAAGAAATTGAATGATGAGTATGTAATACGTCGATATGGATATGTTTACGGTAAAGATTCAAAAGAAGTGATTTATTATGTGAAACCATGGAATAATTACAAATTTGAAGATGGTGATTCAAACTTTATTAGTTTAAAGCAAGATAAAGATGGTGAATGGAAAGTTAAAACTATGGAAGAGAGCATACCAGAAAAAGTGAAAAAGAAAGACTCAGGAACATTATTGCATAAATACAAGGAATCTGATGAAGAAACGGCAGGAGACGAATATGGTTTTGAAGATAAATGATTAAAATATAGGAAGGAGGAATGACCCTAAAATAATCCCTTACACGAGGGGTTATTTTTTATGGGTAATTTTATGAATGAAGCATGGAAACGAATAATTAAGTTGATTTCAATTTTTCTTATTTTAAACCTTGCAATGGGGGCAACCCAACCTGTTTTTGCCGAAAATAAAAATAAGAGTGAACATGAACAATTGGGTAATTTTAAAAGTAATGGAGAATCGTATTACCATTTAGATGCTGTACCTAAAGATTTTAATGAGAAAAAAAGCTTTGCAGATAAAGTAACTGATAAGTTTTGGTTCCTGGACATGAAAAATAAAGCAGGACAGAAAATGAATGAGTTTTTCAACTATCTTGTCAACATTGCTTTTGATATGAATATCTTAATGACCAATTTTATGATTTCTTCCTTGGATTTTGCTTACAGTTTTGACTTTATCAATTTAATTATTGAAAAATTGGACAGCATTATGCAGGAAATCACCGGTATTACTGGAATGGGTAACTTTTCATCAAATGGGATCTTTGGTAACCTAGCAAAATTCGTTGCCGTTTTTACAGTTATTTATGCTATATTTTTAATGGTTTGGAAGCGATCAATGTTTTCATCATTAGGAACTATTTTGCAAACAGTCCTAGCATTAACCATAGCATTATTGTTGTTTACGAACTACTCCACGTTCTTATCTGGGCTGAATCAAGTGACTACGGAAGCCAGTGCGTTGGTATTAGCGGGTAATTCAAATGAACAAAGCCAGAATGGTACTCAAGAGGTTGAAAATGCTAGGCCAACCAATCTTGATGAAGAAAGCCTAAAGTTAGAGATGAAAAACAATCTTTGGACGTTGTTTGTGGATCGCCCATTTATGTATATGATGTACGGTGAAACCAATCTAAATAATTTAGCAGATAGTAAGGATAAAGCAATTAATCGTGTAAACAATTTATTAAAAGCGAAGCCAAATTCTGAAGAACGGTACGATGCTATAGCAACGGAAACCAAAGATTGGAATAACAATAACTTATATTATGATAATATCAGCGAACGTTTATCTTTCACACCAATGTATCTAACAATAAATGGTATCACTTCATTACCTGTATATTTTTTGGCTTTGGCTTTGCTGCTGTTTCAATTCTGGTTTATGTTAATAGCGATTTTTGCTCCATTTGCCCTTTTATTTGGGGCAATGCCAGGACAATTCAATGTGGTTAAACGATACTTTATCGAGTTGGGATTGCCATTAGTATTAAAAATTGTAGTAGCATTTTCAGCACTGATTATATTCGCCATTTCAGAATTACTTTATCAGGCTGATTTTACGGCAAGCGAACAATCTGGTAATCCATTTATGGGGTATATAGCTGCAGCATTAATTCATTTTGTATTATTTATGCTGCTGTTCTTTTTACGTAAACGTATTAAAAACATTTTTGTTGCCGGATCTCAGGGAGTTCAAGAAATACGAGATGGAATGGGGGACTTCACTAATCCATTGAAAAAAGGAACGCAGGGATTAGCAGCAACTGGTGGTGCCGCAATTGGAGGTCTTACTACAGGTGGAGCGGGAGCATTGGCTGGAGCAAATATCGGGAGTTCTGTTGGGAAATTGGCCACAGGTGAAGGCAGTGTCGGAGATGTAGCCAAAAGTGGTATGCAGGCTAAACGCTCCAGCCAATTAACCTCACTACAAAGGAATGAATCTAATTCAGACGTTGCAATAACATCAGCCAGTGAATCAAACAGTGTAAGAACCCCTGATAAAGATGTACATTCTTCTACAGCGTCTGAGAAATCGGGGACTTCCAATACCGGTAATAATAAGGAGACGACGGAACAAGAAATTGGCCGTAGTGACCCAATGCCGAGTTTACAGCCTGATAATAATAATGTGAAAGCCAATAATAAGGGTACACAAGGAAAAAATGTAGAAGGTGATACGTTGGGAACTTTATCATCAGACACGGTCCAGTCGACTGCAGCTGGAAATAATGTTGGCCGATTAAATTTCGGACAATCACCTGAATCATCTGGTGGTGATACAACAGAAAATACTATAGCATCCCAAGGTACACTTGCTGAACATGCACTTGAAAAAGATGGGTCGAAACCTGAAGGGAAACCACCATCAGGAAGGCTACAATATGTTAAGTCGGTGAATGATGGTATGCAGGGCGCTCAGATGAATAAACGTGATGATTTGGCAGACCTAGCATCACTAGAAGACCATATTCCTCCGGCGGCAAATGAAAAACAGACGGAACAAAATGATTATGCGGAATTGGAGTAAACGGGGGGACCATGCAAATATGGGCGAAAAAGCCAAAAATATTATTGTTTACAGCGTAATGGTAATCATCATTACGCTGTTTTTAGTTTCTATCTTTGTCGGAAAAACAATGCCGGAAGATACATCGAATGACGTGTCAAAAGTAAATACTACTTCGAATCAACCAGTGCGTGCGTATAAAGGTCGAACGGAGGAAACGAAAGGGACAACAACAGACCCAAATGTAATTCAGGAAAATCATGAGCAACAAGAGATAGAAACGCCCGATCCAGATACATTGAAAGAGCCTAAGAGTTTTTATCGTAAGTACTTTTCGGATGAACAAATAAAGCAGTCTAAAAAGGTCGCTAAACAATTTGCAACGAATTATTATGCTTTTAATGGTGATAGGCCGACACAGCATATAAAAAATGCTCGGGCTTATATGACAGATAAGATGTATCAAAAACTTGTAGAAAAAACACCTAAACCAACTGCCACAATATATAAAAAACAAATAGTATCTGCAGAGGTTTATGAGCCTTATGAACCGAGTAAGGAATACTTTGTTTGGAAGGTTCGAATCACAGGTGATATTTACAATAGTAAAGGGAAGAAAACTAAACAGGAAATAGTCAATTACACCCTTAAAATGAAGCAGACAGAAGAAACATTCCAGGTCAGAAATTATATGTTGAATGTCTTACATCATTAAGGATTACCGGTACTTATGAGAGGAATCTTTAAACTAAGTATTGGTATTCTTGTTGGCTTAGTAATGTTCTTTTGTATTGTTTTGTTTGTGGGTGTATTACTTTTAGGTATGTTTTTTGGTGGTATAGGTTTCAATGATAAAAATGACCAGCTTACAGGAACACCTTCTAAAATGGCTGAAAAAGAAATACCGGAACAGTATATCCCTATGTATAAGAAGGCGGGGGAGAGATATGATGTGCCATGGTTATTACTTGCTGCCCTCCATCGTGTAGAAACCTTGTTTTCCACCATTGAGATGGAATCACCAGTCGGGGCAGAAGGACATCTTCAATTCATGCCATGTAGTTGGTTGGGCTGGGACTATCCCTTTTGTAAAGGCTTAGGTGGGACAGAAATTCCTAAAGACATCAAAACAGACCCGAAACAGATTGAAAAGTACGGTGGATTTGGTGTAGACGCTAATGGAAATGGCATTGCAAGCCCATGGGAAGAAAAAGATGCTATTTTTGCAGCTGCTAACCATTTGGAAGCTTATATAACGAAATCCAGTGATCTACGTAAAGCTATACGTGCTTATAATCATGCTGATTGGTATGTAGACGAGGTCATGCATTTTTATAATCTCTATAACGCTGGCTTTGTATCAAAAGAGGAAGCAACGGTGGAGATAAAAGGGGATCAGGCATGGGTTGTTCCTCATACAAAAAACCTAACATCAACCTATGGTTATCGTGTTATAGAAGGAGAAAGAGGTTTTCATGCAGGGATTGATATTGCTGGCGGCCAAGATCGTGGCAAACCTATCACGGCTTTTGCTGATGGTAAAGTTGTATATTCAGCGTTTAATAGGGGTGGATTTGGTAATTTGGTAATCATGCAGCATGAAAATGGATTGCAGACATATTATGCGCACATGATGAAAACGGGTGTTGAAGTGGGAGAGAAAATAAAAGCAGGCCAAATCATTGGACAAATGGGTACAACAGGTGATTCCACAGGCGTACATCTCCATTTTGAAATACATCAAAAGAAGGGTGATGGCACATTTGAATCGGTAGATCCCATGCCATATATAAACAAGTTTTTAGCCAACGAATGAAAGTTACGAATGTCAGACGGGATAATAGGCTTTGTATCCCTGATAAATCAATATTTCATTATAATACGTCAGACAGCTCCAATGTTGGTTGTCTGACGTTATTATGTAGGTGTAACCATTGGTATGGCAGGTGTTTGAATAAACAGTGTCGGACAGCCTATTTTTCGAATGGAAATCAAACATCATATGTCGGACGTTGGTCAGAGTGAGAGCTTAACAATAAAGGCTCCACAACGTCAGACAAAAAGAAAAGGAGAAGAAACATGCTGCAGACGCATTATATAAATATCCTAAAAAGTATAGAAATACTGAAAGAAGAAACGATGGTAAGATTAATGGAAATGCAAAACGATGAGCTCGAGGAAAGAAATTTACCGGAGAATCCACTAGCTGTAAGTAAGCCATGGGTTATTGATGGCTATCCGGTTTTTCAGTTTTCGTATGCCGGGATGTTGCCTTTCAACGTTGAGCATGATCGTGATTATTTTAGTACGCTTCAAAGCTATTACCAACATGTTACGTTTCAAGCCTATAATTATGCCAGTATTGACTGTCAATTCGGCAAATCCGCCTTGCTTATATTGCATTACTTTAAAGATAATGTTAGACGCGATCTTGATAATGGCAACAGTAAATGCATTATTGATGCCATCCGTTACACGCGGTTGATTGCAGATGATAGTTGGAAAGAGTTATCTCTTTTCCAACAGGGACATCCAGACACCCAAAACCATATTCAAACTTATTTAGTAGAAGAACAAAACCTGGTTTCTTTCTTAGGCTATTTACAGGAGCACCATAACGACTTAAAACATATACCGGAAGTTAGTAACCTGGATTGGTATAAGGATAAATTTAATCAAAAGGAGCAATCAATTGCAAGAGAATACGAGGAAAATATTTTTTGGTAGCTGAATTAATATTCTACCTGTCCAGAAAACGTTATACACGGGTAGAACATAATCGATTTGGAACTATCCCTGATATTCTACCCAAATGGAAATTGGATATTCTACCTATTTGAAAAGATAGACTCCTTGATTGGAGACAACTTGCGGTGTAACTGAACGAACAGTAGTAAAAAACCAAAGGGAGAATAGTTTTGTTGAGCCATTTCGGAAGTACTGGAGAACTGGGGAGACAAAACATCCCCGGCCCACGAACAACAAAGGCGGGTGATAAATTGGGAAAAACAAACAAAAAACAGGTCATCAAACGACTGCAGCCATTGGACGTCAATATACTCAAAACCTTGTACGACTACCGCATACTCAGCACCCAGCAGATACAGCAGCACCATGACCTAACATGGCGCTATGCTTATAAAAAAATAAGCATTCTGCGCAATACCGGCTACATCATCAGTAAGCCAACCAAGGGCTACAATGCCAAACAAGCGAGACAGGGGAATCACCACCGCATCAGCGAGACTGGCATAGCCTGCTTGCGAAAGCAGGGTTATCCTGTTGAGCGTCGGGCCGATGACTTACGTGTCCGTACGTATCATGTTCCGTACCTGCTCACAACCAATGAAATATTTCTGCGATTACAACAAGCAGGATGGACGATTCAGGACAGCCGGCATGTGAAGCGTACCTTTAATTTGAATCGCGCTGATAATGTACAGGGTATCGCCACAAGCCCAAGGGGAGCAGCGTATGTAGTCTATACATTTTTGCATGGTATTTCTGCCAAAAACCTAGCCAAAACCGTACGGGAAATGGAAATGCATCGCACCGATGAACGCACGCAATCTGGCGAACGCTATTTCGAGAACTATGCTCTCTTTGCCAAAGGCCAGGACAGCTTTATTCGGGTCATTGATCGTCTCATGGATAGTCGGGCCATGCTACAGTGCAACAGCATCAAAGTGTTTCCACTGGGATTCGGCAAAAGTTATGTAGCTGAATTTGCGGATGACCAAGCAAGCTTACATCAATACTTAGTGCAAAATAAGAACCTGACATTTAAAGCATCAGTAAGGGAAGGCAATCACCCTAAAGGCTTTCACCATATCGTCCAGCACAATGGAGAAGAAAAATATTTTATCAACCTGCTGGACACCGATATAGTGAAAATCAACTATATATTGGCCTATCGTAAAGACCGTTATATACGTAATGGACGGAAGGTGCTTGTGCTGACACACGCGGGCTTGCACCCCATCCATGAACGGTTACTAAAACATATACACCATGTAGAATTTTTACCAATAGATCAGGATTTTCTAAACAAGCAAATGAAAAAGTAGGACTAAGCACAATAATTGTAAAATGAATGAAAAAATACTACTTTTTTTCAAAAAAATATGCTAACCTATTAAATGTAAACTTAATTTTTACTAGGTTTACAATCATTCGCGTGAATAAAAATATAGGGGGGATTGTCTTTTGTCTAGGAGCAAGTCAAAATTAAGAGCAATCATTTTATGTGGCATTTTTGCAGCGGTAACAGCGGTATTGGCACAAATTGAGGTTCCATTGCCAATTGTCCCGATAAGTGGACAAACATTAGCAGTGGGGTTAACGGCAACAATTATTGGTAGCAGATACGGTGCGATTGCAATGATTTGTTATGCCTTATTAGGAGCGGTAGGTTTACCGGTGTTTGCTGGGTTTAAAGGGGGAGCACAGGTATTAGTTGGTCCAACAGGTGGTTACATATTCGGCTTTATTGTTACAGCGTTTGTAACAGGTTTTATTTTAGAAAAAACAAAGTATAATATAACGATGGCAATGGTAGCCAACACTGTTGGAATGATTATTACGCTTATTTTTGGAGCGGTTCAGTTAAAAATAGTATTGGATATGTCTTGGAATCAAGCCCTAGCCGCAGGCGTTTATCCGTTTATTGTAGTTGGAATCATCAAAGCATATTTAGCTAGTTGGATCGGAATTACTGTCAGAAAAAGGTTAATTCAAGCTAATCTAATAAACTCTAGAACGACAAATAATGTAGCAGCATAAAAACTGAAAGCTTCACAACTCAAAATAGCTGAGCAACGAACGCTTGGTGGAAAGCAGCCTTTCCGCCAGGCGTTTTTATATGACAATGAAAGAGGTGGTACGATGCTCATGCTCTATTCCGTACTGGTGTTTAGCATGACAATAACCGGTATGATATTGATGTTTCAGGCCAAGTTCATACCTGATCCGTTGTTCACATTAGGAATGGGATGCATCCTGATGATTCTCTTCTACGTTTTCAAGTGGTGGAAAAAGGTGCACAATCCAAAAGCAAGCCGTTTACTGATATTTGCCATGACATTATGGGTTGTCATGGCTTTAGGAAGTATGGCTTATCAATATTGGCAATGGGAGCAGATGGTTTCTAAAACATTTATGATGAGGATGGCTATGATTTTCTTCGGGTTGGCAGGTGTATATGCCAATATTATGTATATGCGAGCAGAAAAGGCTTATCGGCAAAAGCGTGGCAATCAGCGCATTACGGAAAATCCTGAAGAAGGCTATAAAACCTATAAAAAAGACTATAAGGAGTCCAAAAGCAAAAACAGTAATGAACTGGTTACCGTGCTGGGACATTCTGTTGAACAAGATAATCTGCCAATCGTATGGAAGGGCAAAGATATGTTCACGCATATGTTGGTCGTCGGAGCAACACGTTCTGGTAAAACGGCCTCTGTCCTGGAGCCGATGATTTACCAATTGTTACTGCAAAAGAAACAAGGGAAAAGACTTGGCTTATCGGTTGTGGAACCGAAAGGCGAGTTTGCAGAGAAGGTGAAGGAATTCTGTGATGAAATGGATATCCCCTATATTTACATTGATCCCACCAGTCCTCACACACAAAAGTTCAATCCCATGGAAGGAAATGTGGAGGATGTGGTGGAAGGAACGGTTATTGTATTACGGGGGCTGTTCGGCAAACAGGACGCTTTCTTTGCCAACGTCCAGGAGCTGGCCGCACGTAATGTAACCCGTTTGCTTAAAGAATTGAAAGGGGACAATACCGATTTAATGGAAGTACTAGAAACATTACGGGATTTAACATTATTGGAGCAGCGGACCAATGAATTGCGTATGCAAAAAGGGGAAACCGATTTGGTTCACTCCATTGAAAATGAACTGTTGGGCAGTATGGCAGAAAAATATAAGCAGTTTGTCATTGGCTTACGAGCGCAATTGGAAAACATCACGAGTAACGAGCTGTTAAAAAATATCATGACCGGTAAGAGTGATGTGGATGTTGATGAACATTTTGCCAATGATGGCGTGCTCATCGTCAACACAGCACTGGGTACGCTCAAAAAAGCAGGGGATGCTTTTGGACAATTTTTGATCATGCACTTACAAAATGGCACATTCCGCCGTCCGGGAACGGAAGACACCCGCAGTCCGCATTTCATGTTCATTGATGAGTATAAACGCTATATTAATCCGCAAGTGGAGATTTTTCTGTCGCTTGCAGCATCCTATAAGGTTTCAGGCATTCTTGCCTCCCAGTCACTGGGACAATTGGAAGTGGAAGCAGGCGACATCAGCCCGAAAGCCATGAAACAAGCGATTATGACGAACTGCCGGAATAAATTATGTTTTAATGGTGTCGGCTTTCAGGATGCGCAGGAATTTGCCGATGAATTTGGTAAAGATAAAATCATGATGCGTCAATCAACATATAAACATCGCGTGATAATGCCTACGGTCTTCCCGGACTCTTATCGAGATACAGAATCGGAAGAATACCGTTTTGATCCAACCGATATTATGGACAACTTACCAAAATACAGTTTTATCCATAAAGTTATGTATGAAGCGGCTATGCAGAAACCTGCCCTGGCAAGAGGCGATCTCGTGCCATCGGATTGGAAGGAAAAACGGGAGTGGGAAGATCATAGTGCGAAAGCTAAGTTACAAAGAGCAGTATATCAGGCTGGATCAAAAGCTGGGACTGGACTGAAAAAGCAGTTAAAACGTCTTTCAAACGCAAAACAGCAACAAACAGAACCAATTCACACTTTACCGGAACCAGCAGAAACACAAAACCAAGTGCTGTCTCAACAAATAAAAGATGTTTCAAACGAAGAGTCGCAAAAGACTCCAGAGGAAAATAATGAACCTGTCAATCTAAAAGAACAGCAGGAGGAGCTACAGCACCACCAAGGAACGGTGGAAACAGCTGAACTTTCACTACTAGAAGATGAGGAAAAACAACAAAATATATTAGCCACACCTGCCCAGTCCAAAGGGCAACCGGCGAATGATGGCTTTTGGGATTAACGCGCTTTTGAAATTAAAAGGGTGTTTTTTATATGCAATTAAAAAAGAAAGGAGCAGAGCTACATGGATGCTTATCCTTATCAACATGCAGAAGGAAGCCTGTTGTATCAGGAAGAAACATATCATTTTCGCTTTAAGGGGGTGAGGGCCGCAACCATAGCATTGTATAACGTGCCGGGAGAACAGTACTATTTCACTTGCACGATTGAGCCGAGTAATCAGCATTGGGTCTATCTCCCCGAAATTTTACGATCGTTCACAAGTGCCGGTCATAATCAGTTGGCAGAAGCAGGGGTAACCTGGCCACATGCTTTTTTTGAAACAAGGGAACAGGCACTCCAAACAGCAATAGATATTATCGAGCAATTATTAACGAGGTATCAAAGCAGCTGGTAATAAAGCCAAATGTAGTTTCATTTAAAACAATTGGAAAAGGAGCGATTCAAAATGGCTGAAGAATTGAACGAAAACGTGATGATTGAAGGATTTGACCCATCTAAAATGGTGGACCAGGAACAGGACCACACGATGGAAAATTGGAAAGAGATCTACGCGGCATATCAGAACAGCAAAATCTTGTATGCACCCATTGCCGGTATTGAAAAAATTGGACAACCGGGAGAAGAGAAGCACCCATGTGCAGTCGTAAGGGTAGGAGCCATTCGCGGGTTGATTCCATTGGAGTATACGGGCGCGCAAAATTTGCGCCAATTACGTTCCATGACGGGACAAAACATCGCTTTTATGGTATTGAATTACGATCAGGAAAATGAACTGTTTACAGCATCACGCACACAAGCGCGTGAAAAGTTGGCGGCTATTACCCTGCGCAAACTACAAGTAGGCGATATCACACCGGCTGTCATTCGCCATGTAGATGAAGGGTATTTATTAGCAGATATCGGCGGGATCCATGTCGTCATCCCGATTGATGAAATCCGTTATGGGTGGATTGATAATTTAGATGAAGAATTTCAAGAAGGTCAGGCCATTAAAGTCAAAGTTATGGCCATCGACGAAGAACAACAGCACGTAGAAGTCAGCGCCAAGGCTTTGTTGCAGAACCCGTGGCCGGATTGCGTCACACGCTACCAGAAAAATGGGGAGTATGTTGGAACTGTTTCCGGTGTACGTGAATACGGCGTTTTTGTCCGTCTGGAGCCGGGGGTTGATTCCTTGTCCAGTCATTTGAAGTTTCAAAATGTCCAGAAGGATGACCAGGTGCTGGTGCGCGTTGATAATATTAATACGGAAAA
This sequence comes from Lentibacillus juripiscarius, assembly GCF_042685205.1. Lineage (NCBI taxonomy): Bacteria > Bacillati > Bacillota > Bacilli > Caryophanales > Bacillaceae > Lentibacillus > Lentibacillus juripiscarius. The sequence goes on along the minus strand of NZ_JBHUNA010000009.1, from coordinate 141,899 downwards.
GGAACAAATCCGTACGCGTATCACCCGTGTCTTATAAGAGGGGGAATAGAACATGTCAAGCCCGTTTTCAATTGAACAGCCATGGACCTTGCACTGGCAGCGGCTGCCGTCCAATCTGAAAACCATCAACTATATCAACGGCGAATCACCGAAAGAATGTGCTGCACTGGATGCATTAGCGAAGGTCGGCATAATCAGGGGAAAACAGCTCGCCCGTTTATTCCGGCTCCCCAAAAAACGACAGAAACGCATGGTAAAAGAGCAAAAGATTGTCCGTCACGAAATGCATGTGAACAAGCAGATTATTCCCATCTACACACTGGGGCAGACGGGCGCTATAGTCACAGACGTTCCTTATGAAGCGAATTATTGGGTGAAATATCAAACAAAAGACGTGCTAAAACGTCTCATGTTTTTTGAACTATATCAATTTTTCCCTGGAGCGGTGATTATCCCGGCACCACAACCGTTTATCGCTGCTATTGAATGGAAGGGAAAACCATTTTATGTTTACGTGTGCCGTGGAGATATCAAAGACTTATTATTGCATTTAAAGTGGAAAGGCAGTTCATTTAATGAACGTATGATTGCCATCACTGAATCAATGAAGCATATCGGGCCGTTGAAGACGTATGCAAAAGATATGAAATTACGTATAACAACCGATAAGGATTTAATGGCAGGTGACAAGGATTCTCAAAACGTGTTTTACTTACTGGACGAACAAGGTGAATTTATTAAGGAAGCATAATCGATTTACCGGGTCTAAAGGGAGGGTGACATGGAGAACTTATTGGATGAGTTACTCACACCTCATACAAAATGGCGGTGGATCTGGGACTGGATAAGGCTTTTGGAGAAATAATTATAAAGAAGAGGATTAGTCTGCAGTAGTAGTGACACCAAGGCGGAGATGGGACATAACATTGATATTTTCTCCAGGAATAGGAAAATATGTTCTGTTAGAAAAGATTGATTTTTGTTACAATAGAACTTGTACAATAAGGCTTTCATGGGTGGTGGCTCACTCCTTTTTTCGCACCTTCCTTTAGAGAAAGGGGGTGATGCCTGTGACAGTTTTTGAATCGTTAATCTTAATGATTTCATTCGCAACACTTGTCGTTGCAATGCTGTCTCAAAAGAAATAACCACCCTGCAAGCCTGGTAAGCATAAAGGGTGGTTAATCTTTTCACTCTACAATGTGAGCCGCCCCCTTGAAGGGCTGTTGTACATGACCGTTAGTGTATCTACACTAGCGGTCTCTTTTATTTTATGTGATGTCTTCTAATTTTATTATACCCAATATCAGGCGAAATGAAAACTGTAAAATGATACAAGTTTTCTGTATATCACAGAGAATGGAAAAACTCAGGACTTATACCCGCTGAGATTAAAATTGCTTTGAATATTTTTCATCTATTTTTTGCTCGATTGCCATCAATGCTTCTTTATCATTGAGCAAATCCTTTTTGTTTTGCTCAATAAGTTTCTCAATGTTGGTCTGTGCGCGCATAATTTCTCACATCCTTTATCTTGGTATTTCTAATTTTAGTATAGTACAAAAACATCCTCGATAAGTGATGGAATTATAACAAATGTGTGAAATTTCCTACTTTGATTCCCGGTTATTCTTGATCCGATGGCAGTTGACGGAGCTGGTTTTTCTGCAGAAGTGATTTATGAGATACCGACCATGGTTGAATTCAAAGCAATCCCGCGGCGAAATTACTTTTCTGGGAGGATGGTTTGGACAGAGAAAGGGATCGATTCTGTAATTGAAGAAAATGATTCAGAAGTTGCTGTTGCTGTGTCGAAAAAATATTGAATTTCACAACCGGAAAAACAGATGTGATTATAGCGATCGGATGGCTGCTTTCCTCTCCTTTTGGCCCCTTTGTAAAGGGACAGAATCTAAATTCACATGTAAATTCCTTCAAGGTTTTATGGTGTTTTATGTTAGAATAATTATAAGAATTCAGAAGAAATGAACTTAAACAACGTAGGAGTTAAGCTGAAGAGTGTATTAACTTTATTCAAGAATCGGGCCAGATTGTTGTGCGAAACGTTCCAAGTTCAAATGGAGAATGGTTACATTTCTCTGGTAAAGGCTAGGCAATTTCCCTTTGGGGAATTGAAGGATTATATCGAAGAATCAAATGAAGAGGTAACGCTTGGAAGGGTTCTCTCTTAGTCGATTAGCACTTGATTTAGTAAGAAAGACAGTGTTAAAAGCTCGGTGAAAAGGCGTGAGAATTTACCGTAACAGTTTGGCTGACGAAATCCTACCCGATGGGGTGGTGTGAATCATGGTGCTTGGGTTGAACAGATACGGTGAGAATGCAGTGAAATATAATAAGAATTAGCAATGACCTCCTAAGTACGTGGGGCATATGATGAGTTTATAATCATATGTCTTTGGAGGAATGTCTCAATGAATAACCCTTTATATATGTATCCTTATTATTCGAACACTTATTATGGTAATAGGCCAATGTGTAATCATGGTAATATGTTTGGTCCTGGCTATGGAAATATGTCATATGGTATGGGCTATGTAAATCAATATTGGCCATATCTAAACACTCAGGGATGTACTAGTCCCATATTAAATGACCATGGAAAAGAACCTTTTGTATTGAATATTAATCAAGCTGCTAGGCAAAACAACACATTTCGAACTGCTATATGGACTGGAGATAAGCTGCAAGTGACCTTGATGAGCATCAACGTCGGAGAAGATATTGGTCTAGAGGTTCATCCTGACGTAGATCAATTTTTACGTATTGAGGAAGGTCAAGGATTTGTACAAATGGGCGAGAAAAGAGATCAGTTAAACTTTGTAAAGCATGTATATGATGACTCTGCTATTATGGTCCCTGCTGGCATGTGGCATAATTTAACGAATACAGGCAATATCCCGTTAAAACTCTACACAATCTATGCACCGCCCGAGCATCCATTTGGCACTGTTCATAGAACAAAGGCAGATGCCGAAGCTGCTGAAGGTTAGAGATCTATAGTCTTCTGGAATCGGGCGCATTTCTTGAACAAAGACTTGCGCCCTGTATTGCAGAATTGGGCCAGATAATGGAATAAGGTTGATTGAGCCAGTTTATTGAAAACAAGGGGATAGGATTGTTAGTCGATCACTCATATATGTTCTAGTTTGGGGAACGTTATTCTTAACGTAACAATTAGGGGTGTTTATATGGGTGATAAAAACAATGATATTAATGAAAAATTAACATCAGCCGAAATGGGTAAACTTTGGGCAACTTATACAAGCAATACTATGGCTAAGTGTGTTCTTAGTTATTATCTTAAACATCTTGATGACCAAGATATCAAAAAGGTTGTAGAACATGCTTTTAATTTAAGTGGAAAAATTGTTGAGAATATAAAAGAAATATTTATCCAAGAAAACTTTCCTATACCGATTGGGTTTACAGATAAAGATGTAAATTTAGATGCACCAAGATTATTTTCTGACGAATTTTATCTTCACTACTTGAAATACACGATTAAAGCAGGAATGAGCATTTATTCAATTGCTATACCCTTGATGACGAGAAAAGATGTAAGAGACTTTTTTATTAATACGCTTGATTCTACGGTAGAACTTATAGCAGAAATTAATGATGTATTAGAGGAAAAGGGTCTAATGGTAAAGCCTCCTACAATCCCTATTCCCAAGAAGGTCGATTTTGTTCAAAAACAAAGGTATTTACATGGTTTTATTGGAGATGTTAGACCATCTCACGCTCTTGAGATTGCACATCTGTACGATAACATTGAAAGCAATGTAACAAGTAAGGGATTATTAATTGGTTTTAGCCAAGTCGCTAGAACTGAAAAGGTCCAGAAATTCATGCTAAGAGGAAAGGAAATTACTAATAAACATATAGAAACCTGTTCAAAAAAACTAAATAAAGATAATTTGCCTTCTCCTCCATTATTAGATGACATGGTGAGCACTTCAACTGTTCCGCCTTTTTCGGATAAATTAATGTTATGGCATAAAATAGAAATGTTTTCCATAAAAGTTAGAACTTATGCAAATGGCGCATCACTTAATGGAAGGCGTGATATTGGTGGAATGTATGCTAAGCTTTTAATGGATGTTGGACTGTATGTAGAAGATGGAGCCAATATTATGATTGACAATGCATGGATGGAACAACCACCAGAAGCTATCGATCGTGAAGAATTGGCAAAGGGGCTAAAATAATGTGGCTAGTAAGAAAGAAACATTATTATGGAGCATTGCCCTTCCCGGGTTTGGACAATTCCTCAACAGAAAATATATCAAAGGGATTGTATTGATCTTTTTAGAGTTTTTGGTCAATGTGCAAGGAAATTTTAACGAGGTCATACTTCTAAGTTTTCATGGGGGAATTGAAAAAGCGATTCAACAAACGGATTATCAATGGTTAATGTTTTATCCTTGTCTGTACTTCTTTGCAATGTGGGATGCATATAAAGATGCGGGTGGAGGAAAATCACCATTTGTCTTTTTGCCGTTTGTATTTTCAGCATATTTTGTTACCGTGGGAACTATCTATTCGTCTAAACTAACCCTATTCGGTGTATTGCTTGGGCCAATTTGGTTTCCGATATTAAGTATAATTCCAGGTTTGCTTGTAGGACTTTTATTACAAAGAATCATGAGGAAAATGTTTACCAACTAAGCGATATAACTCTGTTGCAGGTGTAACTTATTTGAAATATAGTTGCACCGTTAAAAAGTCGAACCATTTAAAACAAATCTTGATAAAAAATCCTCTATTGCGGGATTTTTTTATTTCCATTAACGGGCGCCGATCGACAAGTTCTGCTATAAGCGTGCTCAGCCGTGAAAAACAGTAGATGATACAAAATCATAATCTAAACGTTACAACCGAGGATGGGAATGAAGGAACCATGTTTCCCGAAACCATCCCATCAATACTCCTGCATTCGGCAGAACGAAGGCTGGATCCACTTCATAGAAGAAGGTATACCGTCGGATATCCCGCACGGCTGAAAAACTGGATAGGTTGAGAATAGTTTCAATCAAAATGAATTTGGAGTACATTGACGTAATCTTAATATTTTGCTATTTTAGATGTATAGATATTTTGTATTTTCGTCACCATTGGGTGAAGGTCGTCACCTCCCCGTTTTACGAGGAAGATTCGGCATAAAGTATTCTTGTCTTTAGATTCCGTTGGTATTTTAGGAAAGAAAAGACTCGTGTACGTTCACACAAAAAATACACATCATACGTGTATTCATATTCAAGAAATTAAAACAAGTGTATGGCGTTTGCTATACGCTTTTTCTATTGCTTATTAAAAGTCAGTTTATCTCAAGCAGTTGAGATTCACTGGCTTTTTTTATTGGATAAATATTTTCTTAAAGGGGGGATTCCATGTTGTAGTAAAGATTTATATAAAGCGTGGAGTCAACAAATTTTACAAAGGAGCGATAAAAATGGAAAAAGCAATTCAATTCACAGACAAAGAAAAGTCGTTAATCTGGAGCCGTTTTATCCAACCAGTCAATGGGACGGATGCAGAAGCACAGCACTTTGTGGAAATGTGTGAGAATTTTGGTCTCAATCCATTACTGGGGGATGTGGTGTTCCAACGCTATGAAACCAAACGTGGTGCTAAAACCCAGTTTATCACGACACGTGATGGGCTTCTCCGTGTAGCCACTCGTCAACCGGGCTATGTTGGTCCACCTAATGCTAACGTGGTCAAAGAAGGCGATGATTTTGAGTTTCTTCCAAGTGAGGGAGATGTCAAACATAAATTTGGCACCAAACGGGGCAAGATTATTGGTGCTTATGCCATCATGAAGCATAAAAAACATCATCCAGTTGCTGTGTTTGTGGACTTTGCTGAATACTACAATGCCAACAGCGGCAAAGTAAACTCCAAATACGGGAACCCCAACGTATGGGATACATTGCCGAGCGCCATGATTGTAAAAATCGCTGAAACGTTTGTGCTGCGTCGACAGTTTCCATTGGGTGGTTTATATACTCAGGAAGAAGTGGGACTGGATGATAACCTGCAGGAAACCGACAACCGTTCAGACCAACAGCCAACGCAAAAAGGTGAAAAAGAACAGCCGGAAAAAAACAAACCATCCCATGAAGAAACACCTGCTGCTGATTCTGTTACCAGCCGGGAAATGATTGTGCAGTCCTATGCCGTTAAAACGAGTTCTTCCAATAAACAATATGGTCTGCTGACAGCGAAGCCAAAAGAATTGGATCAAACCGTCAACGTACTGGTTCGTGATAAAAACCTAATGAGCGCCTTAAAAGAAACTGCAGAAGGGGAAATATTGAATCTCGCTATCTATCAGGAAAACAGTTTTTACTTCCTGCATGATATGCAAACGCCTTCCACGGTGGAAAAGGAAGAAAACAATCAGCAAGCGAAATCATCGTCCAGCGAACAATCATCGGTGAATGTAGATCAATCCATTCAAGATACGTACAGTGTCATGATTCAAAATGTAACTATCGGTGAAAAGAATGGCGCTAAGTTTGCCAAAATTGCCGGGGAGATCAACGGTGAATCAACGCTAATGATTGCGCGCGGAGAGAAAGAAGTGCAACAGGCTGAACAATTAGCACAAGGTGACCAGGTCACCCTTGCTTTAAAGAAAGAAAATGGCTTTTGGTTTTTAGTGGAAGTTATGGAAGACAACCAGCAGGCAGGGTGATACCCATGTTGCCAAATATTCTTGACGTTGCACAAAAATATGACCTTCAATTCCAGTCGAAATCGTTTGGGAAGAAAGAAAGTCTGGCCAAATGCCCCTTTTGCAAAGAGGATGCCGGCAAGCGAAAGAAGTTTTATCTTTCTTTAAATACTGAAGAGCAACTGTACAAGTGCTGGTACTGCAAAAAGGCGGGGGGCGTTCTTGACTTTGAGGTGCAGTTAAGCGGCAAATCATACCAAGAGATCAAGCAAAACTATTTCGGTACATGCCGTCAATCACTCCATCCTGCCTACCGATTAACACCGTATCAGCTGGAACGGATTGGCTGGAAAGAATACAAGCGCAACGATTTTAGGCAGTTTCAAAAGCATAAAAGCAAGATATTAAGAGATTGGAAGCAATACACACATGAAAAATTAGCATTGCACTATGCGATTTTCCTCTGTATTGCCCATTTGGAAAATCAGCAAAAACGACAAAAGGAATTGCTTGTGTGGTTGATAGACAAATGTTGGCATGCCACGATTCCAAATATGTTTAACCGTATTCAGGACGAGTATCTAAAAGGACAGGAACAAGGCCCAAAAAAATGGGCTGTGGAAGGTACCATTTTGGGACGCCTTTCCTGGGGTACTTGTTTAGAAACGATTGATTTTGATATGGATACACTTTTCGTCAATATTGTGTTTTTGCAATATTTACGAAAAACCGAGCATAAAAAAGGACACGTTCCAATAACGGAAGGTGTCCCTATAGGGGGTTAATCTTGCTTGAATCAGCATAGCAAGTAAGATGATAAAATTCAACAATAAAGGAGTTTCATACGATGAATAACACACAATTAATTGGACGCATGACAAAAGATGTAGACATGAAATATACGCAGAACGGTGTGGCAGTTGCCACTTTCACATTGGCAGTTAATCGTCCCTTCACCAATAAAAACGGAGACCGTGAAGCTGACTTCATTCGCTGTCAGGTATGGCGCAAACTTGCGGAAAATACCGCACAGTTCTGCAAAAAGGGGTCACAGGTTGGTGTCACCGGTCGCATTCAAACACGTTCCTTTGAAGGACAGGATGGCAAGCCTGTGTTCATGACCGAAGTCGTTGGTGACCAAGTAGAATTTTTGGATACTAAAACATCACAGGGAAAAGGAAGTTCGTCTAATCAATCATCGGGGCAGTCTAACCCGTTCCAGGGACAGGGGCACCCCGTTGAAGTGGATGATAAGGAATTGCCATTTTAAATACTTACGACTAGAGAGAGATGATTCGATTCATCTCTCTTTTTTAAATACATTTAGAAAGCAGGTGAGATGATGATTTTTTCGTTCAGTCGGTTAAACCTATATAAACAATGCCCGAATCGATTTTATAACAAGTATGTACTTGAAAAAGACGAACCAATGACACAGCCACTTGCTCTAGGAAAAGCCGTTCATAAGGCAATTGAGGATAAAATCAATGGCATCCCGCATCAAGAATCAATATTGAATGGTTATGCTGAAGCTAATTTTCATGAAGAGCTTACACAATCGGAAATAGCTGATTTAGTGGAAAAAGCACCAGTTCAATCAGCCATGGGAGACACCGAAACGTATTTTAAGTTGAAGTTGGCAGACGAAGCCAATGCACCGCAGCTACAAGGATTCATTGATTTGATTCAGCCCAATGGCAGGATTACTGATTGGAAAACGAATCGTGTTCCTTATAAGACACTGGATAATCACCAGTTAGCCCTATATGCTTGGGTAGTCAGTCAATTGAAAGGACTGCATTCTGTAGAAGGCTGTTTATATTTTATTCGTTTTCGTAAAGAGAGCAATCATGTGTTCACACCAGAAGAAATGGAGCAAGCAAGGCAATGGGCATTAGATACTGCAAATGAAATAAATGGTAGACTAGCTTTATTAAAAAGTCATCCCGATAATGCTGGAATGCTATTTCCAGCCCATCCTTCAAAGTTATGCCGTCATTGTCCATTTGCTTGGGAATGTTTGAAAAATAATAGTAACGTTTTAACATCGCATGGAGTGTAATCTGTGCGATGTTTTTTGTTGTGATAGATTAATAGTGTTTTAATCCTGAATAGATGTACTAAATCAAGGTGTTTAGTGTGAAATTAATCCCTGATATTTAGCCAGAGGGATATAGTCGTGAATGTGGTCCGTCGATTCTGTTACTTCTATTTCAATTAAAATATGTTTTGAACAAAATCTCTAGTTGTAAAGTGCTTTTTCATGGCTTTATATAGCTAAGCTAGAATAATATCGGGTGGCTGGTGGAATTAACAACATAAGTTATAAAATTAATTCATATAGGAAACCTTTGTAAATTAAGAGAAAGGGGGAGGAAATGTACAAGAATCAATTTAAAACTTATTGGATAAAAATAAGGCATTAAATAAATGATAGATTTAATTCTCCATAGATAATAATGGTAATAGTAACATAACAAACAACCATTATTAAAAGCAGCCATTAAATTTTAATGGCTGCTTTGCTTAGACCCTATGCAAGATGCACAGTAGTATCTGTGTCCTGCCACTTACCCATGTCTGAGTCTGTTATTTCTCGACCAGTAATCAAATGATTAATTTGTTTAGGTTCTGCCACTTTGTGTAATGAAATCCCGCCGATTTTGGTATGATCGGCTACCACAATAATTTCTTTGGCTGCACGTATCATACCGCGCTTGGCAGGTACTAATTGTTCATCGAAATGTGTCAGACCTTTTTTATGATGTAAGGCAGGGGTGGCAATAAATGCTTTATGTACATGGAGTGTACTCAGCACCTCATCCGTTATCATTCCATTTAACATATAGCTGTCCGGAAATAACTGCCCACCTGTCACAATAACCTTTATAGACTTTGCAGATCGTAACTTAGCTGCAATGTTTATATCGTTGGTAACAACGGTGAGGTTATCCTTTCCTGTAATTGATTCCGCTATATGCAATGTTGTTGTACCCGAATCAAGGATGATATTGTCACCATCTTCCACCATTTCCGAAGCAATAACACCGATACGCTGTTTCTCTTCATATTGAGTGGATTCCCGTTCATGAAAAGATGGTTCAGATGATACATCTTCAGTAAGTACGACACCACCATGTGTACGGTTCACTAAACCATTCTGTTCTAATGCTGATAAATCCCGTCTTATTGTTGCTTCATGAACCTCAAATTGAGAAGCCAGTTCTGATACAGTTGCGACACGCTTTTGTTTAACTATTTGAACAATTTGTTTTTGCCGATCTAATGCAAGCATTAATCAAACCCCATCTCATCAATCACTACTCTTATCGTATTTATTTTCTGCTAAAAATTCAATAGAGATACGGTTATCAATTTAATTAGCCTCAGCTATTTCTGGATCATCCTCTTTGAAGTCCTCCGGAAGCGTAATGAATTTTGTCAACAAAGCGCTTACAAAGTAGAGAATAGCCAGAACCCACATAACTCCACCATTACCTATTGGCCCAATCAGCAAACTGACGATTGCAGGACCAATAAACGTAGGAAGGCCTGCACCCAGATTTAGCACCGACATCGCGGCACCCTTTTGAGACTTGACTAGTGATGGAACAAGAGCTGATAATGGCACATAAGCGGCAAGTAAAGCTCCCCAAATGATACCAATCGTTCCTACAAGCCATACATTTCCGGCGAACCATGCTGGAAAATAGTACAAACCCAACGTTGTAATACCACAGCCAACGCCACCAAACCACATGACTGTATTACGCCAGCCGAACTTATCTCCAACTACTCCAAAAATCAGATTAAAAATAATGTTACTAGTAAATATTGCGCCCCAAATTGATAGCCAAGTACTTGTTGGAATCCCATAGTCCGATAAGTATATGGGAAGGAAAACAGGAAAAGCAAATTGGGCTGTTGTATTGATTGTCCGTACAATCCCTCCCAAAAGCACTTTTGGCTCTTCTTTCATAATGGTGATACCTTTACCAAGTTCTTTCAACTTATCTGTTGATGATTGATTGGAATGTCGTTCTAATTTATCCCGGTTGATTACCAATGCGAATAATGCACCAAGCAACACCCAAAAAACAGATGTCCATAATGTACCGACATTACCGAAAACTTTGATAGCTACTACAGAATAATAAGCACCAAGTACATTTAAACCACCTGTAAATACGAACCAAAACCAACCAACAGCCGTTCCAAGCTGATGTTTTTCCGCCCGGTAGGCAATCCATACTAAGAACGAATATGCAAACAATGGATAACCAAAACCCCGAATCGCATATGTTGGTATCATCCAGACTAAATCTAAACTGGAAATCCCGAAACTAATAAATGCTGAAGTACCAATTAGATAGACTAAAAGTCCAGCCAGCATTGCCTTTTTTGTTCCGAGTATTTCAACTAAAACACCAGAAAACCATGAGGCAATAGCGACCGTTACGCCATACGCAGTATATAATAGGCTTGTTTGTTGAACCGACATCCCCTGTTCGTGCAGCCAGGCGCTTAACCAGCCAATTTCAAGTCCATCACCCATCATAAAGATGAGTACACCTAGGTATCCCCACGCAATTTTTGATGGAATGCCCAAGCGCTCTGTCCAATTCAATCCCATATTTACACGCTCCTATCTACCATTTAAAATCTAAAATTGCTTTTTGCCAGCCCTTGTGTTCGGCTGTCCGATCCATTGCATATTTTAAATCATCCACATTTTCAATCGTGTCATGCTGATCAGGTAATAATTTTGATAATGTTTTTTGATAATTAGTATCACGAAACAGCAACATTAACTGTCTAAAGTCATCAGATGTGCTTCGCGAACTGCCATAAATTTTTAAACCTTTTTCTAGTACATCGCGGGTATTAATAGGTACACGCTCCTCTGAAACGCCCATTAAAACGAGTCTTCCTTGTGGCTCAATCAAATCAATAGCTTGATCAATAGCTGTTTCGCTAAATTTGCCACCTGTGCATTCAATCACAGTTGTTACACCCCGAAAATTTCTGAAATCAAATGTTTTTACATTGTACGTTGTTGCAAAATCAAAGTGGGCTAGTTTTTCTTCTACGGCACCAAAGACGATGAGATTGGACCGATCAATTTGATACACATGTGACAACATCGCTGCTGTCAAGTAGCCAACAGGACCGTCGCCGAACACAGCCACTTGCCCATCGCTCAATTCTTCGCTCACATGTTTAAGCGCTTGGTAAGATACGGAATTCAGCTCTGCCAATACTGCAATGTCATCAGAAATACTAGCAGGTATTGGAACAACATTCTCGCCAGGCAATACTAAATGTTCTTGACCAATCCCATCATAACCGCTGCCTAAAAAGGCGCTATTTTTAGAATAGTTATCCGCAACCTTTCGTTCTGTTGAAATTTCACTGCCAGAATTTATTAATCTTTCAGGTATATTAGGTACAATAACAATGCGTTGGCCAGAATGAATACTATCATTTTTTGAAGTGACTACTTCACCAATCCCCTCGTGGAATAGAGACATAGGTAATTTACGCTCCAAAGCTTCTTTACGCCGTTGACCGGTATAATAACGTAAATCAGCATGACAAATACTCACCATTGAGGGTTTGACTACCACGTCCCCTTTCTTTACGTCATGTTCTAAAATAGTTTCTTTGAATTGCCATGGTGTCGTTAATTGATAAGCCTTGGATTTAACTGTATCTTCTGCTCTCACTTTAAAAACCCTCCATGTTTATTATTGATTATTTATATTTCTTTATGTTCATTTTTATACCTATATTCCTTGAATGTCAATAGTAATGAACAAAAATATATTTGTTTGTGCTTGTTATTGCTCTTGATTGTTTATTTGTTTTTTATTATTATAGAATAAAACCGCTTACATTGGAGGCCTTAATATGTCCTACTCAATTGGCATAGATTATGGAACAGAGTCAGGAAGAGTATTAATCATAAATAACAATAATGGTGCCATTCAGGGGTCCAGCGTCATTCCATATTCCCACGGTGTCATTACTGAGGTATTACCTATAAAGGATAAAATAACATTACAATCTGATTATGCTTTACAGCACCCTGGCGATTATCTGGACGTTCTATATAAAGGAATTCCTCAAGCAATGGAGAGGGCCGGTATATCCAAAAGTAAATTGTCTGGAATTGGCGTTGATTTCACATCATCAACTATGGTAACGACAAATGCTGAATTAGAACCGCTTTCTTTTCATTCTGAGTATGTAAATCGACCTCATGCCTGGGTTAAACTCTGGAAACATCACGGTCCAACAGAAGAAGCAAAAGAATTATTAGACCGTGCGATTCAGGATAAACACGATTGGTTGCGAAGATACGGCTTTAACGTATCTCCTGAATGGCTTATACCAAAATGCCTAGAAACGATATATGAGGATGAACGTTTATACGATGAAGCTGATTTATTCTTGGAGGCCGGGGATTGGATTGTGAGCTGGCTAACGAATGACGTTGTCAGAAGCAATTGCTCTCTTGGGTTTAAAGCTTTTTGGAATGAAGCAGATGGTTTTCCGGAGGGCTTTTTAACCAGTATTCATCCTAAACTTGGAGAAATGCTTTATTCAAAGCTTAGAGGACGTATTGGAAAAATTGGCGAATGCGCTGGCGGTTTATCATTAAAAATAGCTGATGAATTGGGATTACCGCCTGGACTACCTGTTGGCGTTGCCATGATTGATGCTCACTCAGCCATTCTTGGGGTTGGGGCTTCGAAATCCAACCAACTTACAATGGTAATGGGAACATCAACTTGCCATATGATGCTTAATGATAAGGAAATTCAGGTTCCAGGAATTTCAGGAGTCGTTAAAGATGGCATTATCCCTGGCTTGTATGCATATGAAGCAGGCCAATCCGCTGTCGGGGATCTTTTTGGATGGTATACTCAACAAGTTCCTCAAACATTTCTCGACGAAGCCAAACAAATGCAAATGTCTGTGTTTGACCTTTTAGAAAAACGAGCAAGCAAAAAATCCCCAGGGGACTCGGGTTTAATTGCCCTTGATTGGCATAATGGTAACAGATCAGTGTTATCAGATGCTGATTTAACTGGATTACTTGTTGGTTTAACCTTTCATACAAAGCCTGAAGATATATTTCGCGCTTACCTGGAGGCCACGGCATTTGGGGCAAAAATCATTGTTGACAATTACCAAAATTGGGGACTTCATATTGACGAAATATTTGCTTGCGGTGGGCTTCCGCAAAAAAATGCTTTGCTGATGCAAATCTATGCTGATGTCTTGAATACTGATATTCATGTCTCATCCACTGACTATGCCCCAGCAATTGGGGCTGCGATATTGGGTGCAGTCGCTGCAGGGGACGAAGGAGGGGGTTATAACCATATTGAGGATGCTGTTCATAGCATGAAACAACCTTTTCAAAAAACCTATCACCCTATTAAAGAAAATGTACAAAAATATGAAAACCTGTACAATATGTATAAGCAACTACATGATTATTTCGGATATAAAAACAATAACTTTATGAAATACCTAAAATATCCCGATGAAAACCCTGTTATGAATTGAACAAATAGTAGACAAAAAAAGATTTAGTTTTAAAAGTTTACAGAGTTGAGTTCTAAATTAGATTGGCTCCCTTTAAGCAGACCTATAAAAATCAATATGCTTGAGGGGAGTATTTTCATGTGTCAAAAAGAAATGTACCTAGTAATAAAAAATTAGAGGTACAGGAATTTTATGTAAATTGGCTTCATTCCATCAAGCACATTTATCGTATGATAAAGGTCTGGGGCAGAAAGGAAACCTGCACGTAAATCAAATCGAGCCCACAGCAGTACATTGACAAAAACATCCTAAACCGCGAATCTACAGCGAACCATCCGAACGAAAAATGGCTGAATGGATGTAATGGAATGCCAATAAATGTAATTTCAATAATAATCTTGTGTGCAAGATGGAGTATAATCTGTGCGATGATTTTTATAAGAAAGTTTTCTTAGGTAAGCTATATCCCGGAAAGATAAAGCGAGTTAGTTTTTTGGTGTAAACTTAATCTATAGAATTTATAATTCTATTAAAACCTTGAGGAGTACATAGAAAGGGGGGGCTCGTAACATATTGGAAATCATACTATTGTTTAGCTTTATTGCGGTGTTGTCAGCAATTATTTTGGTGCATCGGCGGGAAAGAATCACCATTATCCCTTTGACCGTGATTTTTGTCTTTTCATTGATTGGCTGTTCAGCAGAAAATAGTGAATCAGAAGAACAAAAAGAAGAAATACAGACGGTCCAAACGGCGGATCAAGACACTGCAGTGACAGATAAAAGCAACGAAGATAGCGAAAGTTCAAATGGACAACAAAATAATAACCGGAAGAAAGAAACGAGGCAATCTAGTCAGGTAATCCCGGACCACGCCGAAAAGGCAACAGTTAATCGGGTGGTGGACGGCGATACGATAGAGATCAATTATAATGGCTCTATTGAGGATGTTAGGTTGCTTCTAGTTGATACACCTGAGACTGTTCATCCGTCAAAGCCGGTACAGCCGTTTGGTCCGGAAGCATCGAACTTTGCTAAAGAGAAATTGGAACAAGTCGAAACTGTTTATATTGAATTTGATGGGCCGAAACATGATCATTACGACAGGTTGCTCGGTTATATTTGGGATGACGGCAAGAATTTTAATAAGCAGCTACTAAGAAAGGGGTTGGCGCGATACGCCTATGTATATGATCCATCGTACACGCATCAGGAAGCACTCTAAAAAGCGGAGGATATCAGTTAGGAATTTGGAGTATGGAGGGTTATGTGACGTCGGACGGATACGCCTCCCAATCGGAGGGCTTAGGCGATACAGAAACAGAATCAGCTTCACCGTCAGGAAGCTCTTCCTCAGGATATGATCCGAACGGACCTGATAGGGACTGCAGCGACTTTGATACGCAAGCTGCAGCACAGAAGTTTTATAAAAAAACAGGTGGAGCTGAGCAAGATCCGCATCGTTTGGATGGGTCTGACGGGGACGGGAAAGTGTGTGAATCGTTACCGTAATCTTAAGAATGGTCATATGAATGTTCCACTTTTGGAATGTTTTTTACCAAACGATTGTAACTCTATTTACCATTTATCCAATGTATTTGCCAGCGAGTATCGTTAAGAAATCGGAATTTATAAAATTAAGGGCCTTCGAAGATAAAAAGCCTAATCCCTCCGTTTTTTAAGTGAGGAATTAGACTTATGATGTTCCGTAAATGCGCCTGTTAATTTATATTGTTTCACAATCTTATTCTACAACGGTGCAGGATTATTAATTTGTTCGTCAAAATTCAACTCTAAAAGTTGGCCTGCATAAACCAAACCGGATCCGAAACCGTGCATAAGAACTCTCTCTCCATTTTTAACTATTCCCCCACGGATTCCAAGGTCCAGAGCTAGTGGAATAGTTGCAGCCGAGGTATTTCCAAACTTGACCAAGCTATATAGTGTTTTTTTCATCGGGTATTCTAACTTTTCACAAATTGGTTCTATCATTCGCAAGTTAGCACTGTGGGGGATAAACCAATCAACATTTTCTAAACTTGTTTGCGTGTTTCCTAAAATTCGTTTAATACTATCAGGAATATTCCTTATAACCCATCGAAAAACCTCTCTGCCATTTTGAACAAGGTATTGAGTATCAATTAACTCGATTCCATTGATTTTTTTTGAAAGTCCAGTACGATATACGTGTTGCGCCCCTTTTCCATCACTTCCTAAATCGAATCCGATGAAATCTTTTGATTGTTCATCTTGTTCAACTAAAACTGCACCAGCCCCATCACCAAATAAAATGCAGGTACTTCTATCAGTATAGTCCGTGATTTTTGATAATGCATCCGCACCAATAACAAGTACCTTTTTGTGGAGTCCGGATGCAATATAAGTGTGGGCCGTATGCAATGCGTAAACAAACCCTGCACAGGCCGCACTTAAATCCACAGCCCCTGATTGTGATATATTTAATCGGTCTTGAATGATACTCGAGACTGATGGAAATGGAAAATCTGGTGTGCTTGTTGCCACAATAATCATATCAACATCTTCAATATTTTTATTATATCTGTGCATTAAATCCTTTACAGCAGATACACATAAATCGCTTGTAAATTCATCGGGACGGCTAATTCTGCGTTCTTGAATTCCAGTTCTTTGGACAATCCACTCATTATTTGTTTCAACCATTTGTTCAAGTTCAAAATTTGTTAGTTTTTTCTCTGGTACATAAGTTCCAATAGCTGTAACCCTTGCCCCTTTCATGTAATTCACCTCAAATTAAGAGTTAATATTATTACCTGGTACCAATTATAGCATATAAACACACTATTTTCACAAGACATTATTTCATTATTTGGCCCCGATTGAGCCACGAAAGGAAGTACATACCATTCAAAATTTACTATTAAGAAATCTGTTCCCCCTGAACTTTTTAAATCGGCATCAGACTCAGTTTGCTTACGTATCATATTAAATTTGTGCGCTCGATTGATTGATGAAAGTATAATGAATAGACCTCAATAAAAATCACCCACTTATTTCGTTCAAGTAGGTGATTTCTGCATCCTTATGAATAATTTATTTACGCATGGCTTCTATAAAATTAAGCGTGTTTAAACCGAACAATTTTAATGCCTTTTTTGAGCCATCCACGCCATGTCCGGCTTCAAGGTGTTTGAAAATGGCGCCGCCAAGAACAATATTGATCATCAGCGCACCGATTCTCGTAAATTTTTTCCCGGACTTGGATATTATTGATATAAATAGAAATATGGAACCTATCAATTCAAGAAGGCCTGCAAACTTCATTGCCTTTCTGGACAATTTAAAGCCTTCTTTAAATTGCGTTGCAGCCTGGTCATCATCTTGCACCTTTGGCAAACTGCTTTGAAAAAGGGTTTTTGCGACATAACCATTGGAAAAATGTTGTAGCAGCATGTCTATTCACTCCTGAGTCTATTGTGTATTTTCCAAACGTTTTCCACGTTTAATGGTAGTGATAAAAAACATTAACATCGTATATCATATCAAAATCATCTACAACATCCAAAGGTATTGCTTGTAAAGTTAACTCCTAAAATCAACGCCGGCTGCAAAGACTTATCAAATAGCATTCTCTCCTTTTTCCTTCAACTTGGATGTCATAATCAATAGTATTTAATGGCCTGAGAAGCCAAGAAAAGTCGTATATTATTCCATTCTTGCGCTCGTTAGCTTAACAAAGAATCTAATACAAATGGTATGATAATTAGCAATATAGCATTCAATCATGACGATTAGACTGATGTGGTTCGGTTTAGGGAGAATGATTGGAGGTTGTACAAAGAGGACCACCTATATGGGAATGATCATCTGCTAAACGATTTCTTCACGTTTATCGTTTTTTAGTTCAGTCACACCTCAGACGGCAAATGACTGAACGAGGTATTTTTCAATAAATTCAGCCAAACCATCCTGTTCATGATGACCGGTTGTAACATCTGCGGCCGCTTTCACTTCTTGGTCAGCATTCGCCATTGCGGCGCTGATTCCGGCATAACGCAGCATTTGGATATCGTTCGGGCCGTCACCGATGGCTGCTGTTTCTTCCGGATTAATGCCAAACGCTCTAATAAGCACTTGAATGGCAGCCCATTTAGAAACACCGGGGGCAACTATCTCAAACCCGTCTTTCCAGTCAATGACATCCGCTTCATCACTAAATAAATGTGACATATGCGAACCATGGCTACCTGTCCTGACACTGTATTTCAGCACGTTCCGGTAATCTACATGCCGCAAGTCGCCGATATACCTCGGCGGAACCTTACCTTCCCTGGTCCACTCATCAACCTCCTTGCACGTCTCGTTGCAATAGAGACCATCAGTTGTGTGCACAATGATATTGCACGGGATTTCATTCGTTACACGATGAAAATGCGCCTCATCCAGCACAACCGGATTCATCTGGACAACTCTTCCCGTGATTCCATCATGAATGGAGGCACCATTCAGGCAGATCATCGGTTCTTTCAAGCCAAGCAGACTATGGTAAGGTGCTGTGATCTCATATTGACGCCCTGTCGCCAGAAAAACTTTAACACCCTGATTTGTCAATCTGTTGATCGTTTCCGCATTACGTTGTGAAATCTCATTTGATGACGTCAGCAATGTTCCATCCATATCAATGAACAATGCACGTATATTCATTTTTTTTCCTCCTTCCTATTACACATCAACCATATCATCTAAATGTAAAGAGGGCATTAACTGTGTGTAATGACTTCATGAAGAATTGAGGGGGGGAGTGTGATATGAAAATGATATAAACCGTCGATGTTTGTAGTACGGATTGTGGTGCTAAATCTTTGGCAGGTGGTTCTTCCGACTGCAAAAATACACCCTGTATTTTTAGCATATTATCGGTAAATGAAAGCTAAAGCCATTGAGGATTTCCTGTACTCCGTCTCACAACCCCAGTATGATCAAAAGAGGTACTTCTCCTTTTCCAAAGACAACTTAGTGCATTTCTATATTTCCAATCGTAAAGGTTTTCGCCTTTGTTTTGCAGTATAGTGATAATCCGTCCAAATAACGATATTATAGGTGCTGGCAGAATGGGTTAGTCTTTAAATGCAGTTAAAGTTCTTAAAGGACCCCGTGTTTTCCATTAATGAGATGTGTGTCCAATTTATACTTAAACCACCCATCAGGGGGAAATTAAGAGCATAAAAAAGCAATTAGTAGCATTAATATAAAGGCCGCTTGTGAATTTTATACAATATCTATTTTGGCAATATTTGCCTGTACAAACCAATAAAACAAATTTTGTACAGTATAAATTTTATATTAAACTTATAAACTATGGAGTTCACAAAATAGAATTGAATTTCTACATAGTTATTTCAGTTCTAGACCTTATGTTAATAACGGCTTCTACGTGGGAGACAAGAAAGGAGGACTAATGTTAGGCACTAAACCTCATTGATGATCCATCAAAATTGAAAGACAAAAATCATAACGAGGACAACCGGCAATAATTCACACCGGGGGGAAGACAACGGAGAGTCAACAAGACCGAAAATTCAAACAGAAGGAGCCGTTGAACTCCAATCACAATGATTCTTGAACAAAAAAATAAGGTGCATCCAAACAACTGAAATCAAAGATCTATCATTATCAAAAGGATGGGAAAGGTCAGCATGAAAAAGCTTCCCAAGGGAATCACTACACTGTTTTTGATTCTTCCTGTGTGTATGGTAGGAGTTGTGATTGCAACACAGGCATCCGGTGAACGTAATCCGGAAATATTCGGTTACCAAACTAAGAAGGTCTTTTCCGTATCCATGGAACCCCAAGACAGGATTTGTGATTGGTATCAAGTCCGACAATGATTCATATGACTTCCAAAAAGGAGATGTTGTGACCTATCGAACTGAAATTAACACATTATAAAGAAAATGTTCCTTGTTTTAAAGTAATCTAAAAAAATTAAATTAAATTGGGAGGAAAGCAAATGAATAAAAAGATATTATTGACTTTATTGTCTACATTCTTTTTCGTTATAATGATGTCTCCAGAGATAATGGCATCACAATCGTCAGAAGGTTTCCGGCCCACTATTAACCCAGGACAGCCAGCACCAGGTTTCGATCCCGATGACCCTTACGGAATGTATATAAAGGCCGATACTGAGCACTACTGGAAAGGCCGCTATTCTAATGGCCGGGTCTTCTCTGAGTATATTGCGAACGAATTGGCTGGTGATTATGATAATTTGGTTAATTATGCTGTTGGCGGTGCTTTTACTGGTGTTTTGACAGGCACTAAGGGCACAATAGATGCACGTTCCAACTGGTCCCCTTGGTTGAAAGGGTGGGGCGGTGTACAACAAACCGAAAGATTTCTCCTGGATGTGGACGGGCAAGCCGATCCCAAAGCCCTCTATATTATCAGTGTTGGCGGAAATGATTCTTATGCCGTCGAAAAACTAGGGGCTAAACGTACAGCCGAACTTTCTAGTGACGCTGCCCTTAAGATGGTCCAGAATCTTGTGGGAGCCGGCGCCAAATATATCTTGCTTCCGAACCGTTTTGTGGACAAGCGTACTAATTTGACAAGTTTTCGTGACATGCAAAATCAAATGGTTGTCCAGAAAATTGAAGATTATCTTGCCTTGGACACCACCCCCGACGATGTAGAGGTTATCTACGGGCACGATCAGCGTTTGCATGCCAATATTGAGAAACAAGGCTTTAAAAAGTTTGGATATAAAAGTATGGGCTTTTATATGATTTCCGACTGGGTTCCAGCTTATGGTTACGGCTTAACCTCTAAAGACAACAGTGACATTTACCCTTCCAATGACGCGGAAGACATATATGGTGGTTATTCCAATTATTCAACCGACAGCAAATATTATCAGCCCGAAACTGCTGATTGGGAACCTAATGATCTCTACACCTATGATGAATACCATCTGAGCAACAGAAGCCAAAAACACTTGGCTACGTATCTCCTGAATTCTGACATTAAAACAAATGATGGGATTTTCAAAAAGGTTTATAACGGTAAAGAGAGCGATTTTGCTAAAGCGATTGAAAATGGTACCATTCCTTCAAAATATACTAAAGTCTACACTTTCGGTGAAAGCAGCATTGATAGTGGACGGGCGTTAGAAGTTACCACTAATCTGGTGAAAAAGCGAGATAATGGTGAAAAGATGCCGACGAAAATAAGTGAGTTGAAAACCCGTACAAAATCACTTGTACGAAAAGGCGAAATTGAGGACGAGCAAAGTATTCATGCCCTTAACTCACATTTGATAGTGTTAAAGCATTATAGGAGTGTGGGAAAATCACAAAAGGTAGTTAAACATTTAAAAAGCTTTAAAGCCTTGTTAGAACATCAGACTCATAATAATCAAATTTCAAAAAAGGCATATCTAGTCCTCAAATCCAAAGCTGATGTACTTTTATCAAACTTCAATCAGAATGCCATACTGACTCGTAGTCAGAACGCTATGCAAACAGAGAGCGAAGGTGCCGAAGATGATGAAAATGAAGTTGATGAGGGTGAAGACACCGAGGACGATGAAAATGTTGATCCTTCGACAGTAAACATCAGTAAGAAAGAAGCTAAAGAAGCCGCTTTACAAAAGACAAGCGGAAAGATTGTTGAAACAGAATTGGAGAAAGAAGACGGAACTGCTGCATACGAAATAAACATCAAAACAAAAAACGGTACGTTTTATGATGTCACCGTCAATGCAGAAACCGGAAAAGTTACCGATACCGAAAAAGAGGATGCCTGAGACACAAAAAATAATGGTTAGGTAATTTTAACAAAAGGTTGCAGGCAGATCATTATCCTCCTGCAACCTTTTCACTATAGCCCAGTCTAAAAACCGGCAACACGTAATATCACATTGCACTCCGCTTGAACAAGTGGCCCTATAAGATATTGGCGCGATCTCTTATTAGCGAATCGCGCCCGGTAAATGAATAAAGTTATTGTACTTTTTCTGAAAAAGGTGATAAACATTTAGTGTAAGGTTTTTCCTAATTGCCTCGCTTTTGTATAAAAGGGAATCTGGAAATTAAGTGAACATCTGGCATGATTTGTAAGATTTCTAGTTTAAACCTTAGCTAGCGTAACGTGATTTCAAAAGGTTCATCTCCTAATATTACTGTAAGTATTAAAGGTTTATTTGTTTTAGAAACAGGCTTAGGTACCTGAAAATAAACATGGATCTTCCCTTCTGTTAATGCATCTATGTTTGAGGGGCCTAATTTTGTGCCATTTTCTTCTTCAGCCGAACTAATATTTTGAAACTCATGTTCTCCATCGTAAAGTAAAGAAAAATTAATCTCACCTAATTTATTTCCAAAAGAAAATGAATTCTTGGTGTCATTTTTAATTTTTCCTGTTAAATGGAGATAAGTTTGCGAATCACTCGTTGTTTCACGGTACGCCTCGTCATTTTCCGGACTAGCATTCGATGGTCCGAATTTTTTTGTGAATTCAGCTTTTGTAAGTGTCATGACTACTGAACCATCCTTATATTTAAACACTTTGTTTTTGTTTAACAAATTGCCAGAAGTTTGAGGATCACTCTTCTTATCAGATGATGCTGTATATACGTCTTCTTCAGTTTCTTTTTTATCTTTATCCTCTACTTGATTATTGTCATCCGATGTTTTGCTTTTAGGTTTTTCAGTGCTTGTGGTTGAATTCTCGACAGAGTTTGATTTAGAGTTACTATCTTTTGATGATTTAGAAGGATTTTCTTCATTTCCACAAGCCACCAAAGATATTACTATGAGAATTGAAGCGAATAACCAAATAACATTGTTTTTTCTCATATCCTTTTCACCCTCCACTATAAAATTTGTAGTTTAATATTAATAAATAATATTACCATTTTTCAGCCCGTTTGAATACCAGTGACTAGTATTTAATAAAATGGCCCGTTCGTATTGCAGAAGACTGGTAATATTTAAAATCAGTTAACTCACCTAAAACTTAAATATATTCATACAATATTATATAATTACCATTATTATTATGTAAAAGATTATTTGTTCTCAATACACCTTGACCATAGTCATTTAATTCGATACCATGAGTATATAGTATTTTAGTTCTTGTGTTACTCGTTTCGAGTAAAAGTCGTTACCCCTTCATTATGATGGAGGAGATTCGGCACAATGTCTTTTGGTTCGGATAATCCTATTTTTATCTAGGAAAGGCTGAACATCGGCATTTATTTCTCTGCCATAAAATTATGCACGAAAAAGTGTATCATCTCAAGGTTGTAAAAACAGTATTGCATGTAGCAATGCTTTTTTCATGCTAATAAAAAAGTCGATTGATCCCTTAGCGGATTAGTCGGCTTTTTTTATTATATAAAATTTTTACAAGGGAGGTATGAAACATGTCACAGGCATGGTTCAAAAAACAGCAAAAGGTCTTCATCGCTTATGCTGATGAAACAAATGAGAATCAGTTTTTGGTTCGGAAAGGGAAACAGTATTTTCATTTATCCAGCCAAAAAGAGGTCAGGAAAATAAGTTTAAAAGAGGCTTATCGCATTTTTCTTATGATCTCCTCCAGGGAAGTAGTATTCCGTGGGATTGGTTCTTTTGAAAATATGCAGAAGGGAAGTGCTGTACAATGAGCAACGCAGTCAAACTGCAACATGGCCTGCAGTCACACGATGAAGCAGTTCAACTGGCTAATGAAATTAACCGAACGGAAGCTGCCTTGAAGCAGATGAAGGATGAGCTAAAAGCCTACGTCAAAGAACAGGGCGGCGTGGATACCGGTGAAGAAGTCTGGGATTATTTTGAGTCCGTCTCATGGCAGTTTGACAGTAGTAGTTTAAAACAGGTTGCAAGGGAAATGGCGATGGAAGGAATCGATCCTTGGTCGATGTTGTCGATAACAAAGACAAACATCAATAAATTAGGCTGGGATGAACAACGTCTTTCCCAATTAGGCACAAAAAAAGTGACGCAAAGATTTACGTCACGTAAAAATTAAAAAATTAACTTAAAGGTAGTATAACTAAAAATAAGCCTTCCATCAAGGCATAACAATCAGATGGCATGCAAGACAGGTGCCATCTGGTTCCTGTCTTGTATGGAAAGGAGATAAACATGACTGTTATTCAAAAGGCTCGAGAGGCCGTAGCTCAATACGATTCCATTGGAAATCATGCGATTCTTCATACAAGCGATATGCTGTCTGTCGTCCTGGGGCCGTTCGCCAATAAAGAAACGGTGCAGGGCCTTAGCGAATATACGCTGCCGGAATTGGCTGACATGTCTGTCGAAGAGATGGAAGCAGAGGGGGTAACGCGTAATCAGGCATTAACACTTCATGCAGCTTTGCTACTGGGTAAACGTTATTCGCAAAGTAAAGCAGCCTCAAAAATGATTATTCGTTCACCTGAGGATGCAGCTGATTTTCTGATGGAAGAAATGCGGCAGTTAAAACAAGAGTGTTTTGTTGGGTTATTCTTGAATACGAAAAATGAGGTTATTCGTAAAAAGACGCTATTTGTCGGTAGTCTCAACAGTTCGATTGTTCATCCAAGGGAATTGTACCGGGAAGCAGTTAAATGTTCGGCTGCATCTGTCATTGTTGCACATAACCACCCAAGTGGGTCACCAGATCCGTCACAGGAAGATGTGCATATTACACGCAGACTGGCTGATTCCGGTAAAACCATTGGCATTGAACTATTAGACCATGTGGTAATTGGGGACCGGCAGTTTGTAAGCCTGAAAGAAAAAGGATTTATGTAAAAAAGTGATAAGAGTTATAAAAGGCATTCTGAATTTCAATTCGGAATGTCTTTTATTTGAAATCAAAAGGAGTTGCTAAAATGCGTGAAACAAAAGTGATGTGTGAAAGCTGTGGCAGTTATCTCTCGTTAGATAATGCGCTGTTCGATGAACATGTGGAAGTCTTTTTCTGTCAGGATGATTGTTTGTATGAATGGGCGGATGATCATTTTGAAGAGATTGTTGAACAGTACAAATCATTCCGTGTTTATGCAGGTTAAAAAGGTTAGAAGGGAAGGGATTATTTCATGATAAAAGAATGTTTTGTGGTTTTGACACCAAGTGTAGAAGAATATATCCAGCAGGGAGTGTTGGATGTTACAGATATAGAGCATATGGTGAAAACAGCAGCAACATTTGCAAAGGAAAGCTATTTTATCGCTTTCCATTCAAATAAGACTACCACATCTGTAACAGATGGAAACGGCAATGTTTTGGATGAAATATCATTAAACATCCCGGAAAATATATGGTTCATTTTTGATGAATCCGATGATTCTATTATCTGTACTGGGTTATTACCACATGAATATTAAAGAGACTTAAATTCCGTCTGACCATAGGGCGGAATTTTTCCGTCAAAAAGGGTACAGATGGTGCTATAGCTTAATGGCCAGCAATAAAAACAAGAAAAGGGAGCAATGATACGATGGATAATCTTCAAAAGTTACAACAAATGCAGCAAGCATTAAATGTAAAATATATGGAACGGGAAAAACAGATCGAAGGCATGCTGATTGCTTTATTAGCCAAAGAGCATATGCTTATGGTCGGCCCTCCCGGAACAGCTAAAAGTGCACTGTCGGAAGAACTATCCACCATGATAGACGGGTCAACCTATTTCCAGTGGTTATTGACTAAGTACACGACTCCGGATGAAGTATTTGGGGGTGTGATGCTGAAGGATATGGAAGAAGGTATTTATAAACATAATACTTATTCCAAAATGCCGGAAGCACACCTAGTCTTTCTCGATGAGATCTTTAAAGGCAGTTCGGAGATTCTAAATGCTTTATTAAAAGCTATTAATGAAAGAACCTTTGAAAATGGGAATGAACAGATAACGATGCCATTAATGACGCTTGTCGGTGCTTCGAATGAGTATCCAGAGGACGATGAAGGATTAGAGGCTTTGTTTGATCGTTTCTTAATACGTTTTGATGTAGGTACGATTAAAGACCGTAGCAACTTCCTGCACATGCTCAAAGGAAACGAACAGCCAGTCACCATGCCAACAATCACGTTAGAAGAGCTTGAAAGTCTGCAATTTCTACGGGAAATGATAGAAATTCCTCACGAGATTCATGAAAAAATAGCCGATATCTGGGTGGAATTGAGCGATGAAGGCATTCATCCGTCGGATCGTCGTTTTCGAAAAGCTCATGCTGTGTTACAGGCAAAGGCTTTAATCGAACAACGTCAGGTGGTTGCGCCGGAAGATCTGCTGTTTTTACAACATGTCTTGTGGGAACATATTGAACAGCGTGATACTGTAATCACTGTGATTCGTCGAAATGCACAGGATGAAGTGGCCATGATGCAGGAATCTATTGAACAGGAAGCAAATGAGATTATGCAGGGGTTAAACGATAATGACTCTACTGATTATGTGCTGGAAGCTAATCGCAAATTAAAAACATTAATGAAAGAAGTGCAGGAACTACAGCAAAGAAATCCTGAGCGCCAGCAAGTGTTGGAGGCCATGGAAACTAAATTGAAACAGCATGCAGAACAGCTTACCAATTCTATATTGGAACCGGTGGAGGAACAGACATTATAAAATAAACGCACGCAAAGTCAGAGCTGTGAGTCCTGGCTTTTCTTGTATATAAGAAAGGATGAAAAAACATGTTACCGAAAACAATAGATACAGCCGAGTCAGTCATTAACAAAGACCAGTTTGATAAAAGACGTTTCGCAAAGCTTTATCAACAGTCACAAGGGTTGCAAAACTTGAATCAAGAGAAGGCATTCCCAACCTATGAAGTATTGCTGGGGGATATTTGGGCTGGTTTGTATAAAACCTCACCAGAGTTAAAACCAATTGAAGATGTTGCGAAAACGTATCAAACAAATCATGCTTTCATGGAGCGCATCATGCGTGATGAAAGATTTGAATCCTATCGGGAGTATACAATGCTTGATGATCTTGCTTCTGCAATTGCTACGGTCCAATTTGGAAAACAAACGCAGGCCTGGCTGGAAAAGCAACGTACACAGGATAAGGCGTTAGACAAGCATATGCAGAAAGTAAATGCCATGCAACGTCAGCTTGAAAAACAAGAAAGGGACGATGGAGCGGACAAGGTTAATCAACAACTTCATGCAGATGCACAGCAAAAAACAGAGGAGCTGCAGGCCCATGTTACAGATGCACTTCAACAAGATAGTCATGGATTCAGTCAAGGAATGGAAAAGGCTATGCAAGATACCCAAAACACAAAAGCGGCAGTAAAAGCTCTTGTTGGTGGCACAAAAGCCGGTAGTGGTGATGCAGAACTTCGAAGCATGCCGTTACGCGATCAACTTACTTTAGCTGACCTTATCCAGAAAGACGAATCGATTCAAAAGATTGCTGCATGGGCTGGACAGTTGAAACAGATTGCCCATAAAAAACAGAAAAACAAATACAATAGTCCAACCAGCCGCGGCGGTGTTACCCTTGGTAACAATCCAGAGAGACTTCTGCCGTCAGAGTTAGCTTTATATCAAAATGAAGTAACAAAAGGGGAATTCTTACGCCGGTTCGCTAAACGAAAAATACGTCAGCATGATACGAAGGGCAAAAAAGCATTAGGAAAAGGCCCGATTGTATTGTGTTTAGATCAGTCCGGCAGTATGAAGAATTTGGATAACCAGGCAAAAGGTTTTGCATTGGCTCTAATGAGTATCGCCAAAAAACAGAAGCGGGATTTTGCATTTATTCCCTTTTCCAGTCACGCAGAACGATACATTTATAAAAAAGGAAACATGTCGTCACAGGATATGGTAAATCTATGTCAAAGTTTTCTAGGCGGTGGTACGAACTTTCAAGGTGCTTTGCAGAAAGCAACAGAGGCGATGCAAAAGAGTGCCTTGAAAGATGCTGATATTGTTTTTGTGTCGGATGGGGAAGACAACCTTTCCGATCAGTTTCTCCAACAGTTTCATCAGCATAAAAAGAGGGAGCATTTTAACGTACTATCCTTATTAATTGGGGCAAATAGTGAAACGGTAAAGCTTTTTTCCGATAAAATCGTGAAGGTTCAGGATTTTACAGATGAAGGAAGTTTTACTGCATTTGAAATATAAATGAGCGGGAAGACTCTAGAAGGTAATACTCTAGGGTCTTTTTTGTACTTCAATAGAAATAAAATAAGATAGGAACTCCCCATAAAATAGTTATTTTTGTTACAATGATAGAAGGTGTAATAAGGCTTTCATGGGTGGTGGCTCACTCCCCTGGAAAGGGGGTGATGCCTTATGACAGTATTCCAAACACTTTTACTAATGATTGCATTTGCAACGTTGGTGGTGTCGATAATGTCAAACACAAAAAAATAACCACCCTATAAGCCTGGTAAGCAACTAGGTGGTTATCCTTGTTGTGAGCCGCCCCCTTGAAGGGCTGTTGCACTCGACCGTTTGGTGTTGGCGCACCATTCGGTCTTTTTTAGTATATGATTATCTAATATTATTATACCTCAATTTGCTATGTTTTCAAACACTTAGAGTTACTGATGGTGTTAAAATAAATAATCGGATGATTATTTATTGGTATTTTGCTGCAACCAAGCATCGAATTCCTTAATGTTTTGAATTTCTTCTTCTGTTAGGTGTTGTTGAACATCCTCAATAACTTCTTTTTCTGATATTTCTTTATCGTTTTCTTGCTCTTCTTGAGAAACATGATCATTATTTGTTGTCAGCTTCTGATGGAGGTAATACTCTTCGAATTCTAGCCATTCTTCCCAGTCAGTCCAAATTTTATCACGTTTTTTCTGTTCCAATTGCGCTCGTGTTTGAAACGGGATGATTTTTGTCACAGTCTCATTCCTTTGCCTCTAAAATATTACTTTCTTGTATAGAACACAATAACAAATTGTATGTGGTTCTTTCCATTTTAGCGGAATACTAATATGATTGTTTCACAATCCAATAAGTACAATGTAAATTCCCCCCACAACTATATCACTTTTTGTGGAAAAAAAGAGAACCCTTGTTTAAAAAAGAGGATTCTTAGTTAATTTTGCCGAATATTAGAGTAATAAGGATTTACATTTATGGGTAGAAAACTTAATAAATATAAAGGGGATGAGCCTGTGACAAGACTGTGTTGTGCCGAATGCGGTAATGTTGTTGAATATTATGAGGAAGTCTGTTTGGATGTCTTGAATTCAGTGATGCATAAAGATTGCTATGCATTGCAATATGCGTTGAAGGATTTCGGAACGTTTAGATATATCGTGGATAAATATGATTTTTTTGAAACTCTGAGATAATACTTTCAATAAGCTGGATTAAAAAGTAATTAGGGAAATTGTAGGTGACAATAGGGTTCCACAATTGGTCAATGAATATAAAAAAATAAAACCAGAGTACGTATAAGGGATCTTCTTGTAAGGTCTCTTTTGTTTTTATTATATAAAATGTTTGGGGCCATTGTCTAATGCCTTGTTTTCACATTCAAATAGACATTAGATTGTTTTTATTGACATCCAATTTGTAAAGACATAAACTACCAAACAAATAATCAAATAATCATTAGAATGAAGGTGAATCAAATGAATGAAGATATAGTGAAAACAGGTTCTCCCGATACATGTGATACATTTTGTTACGATGAAGAGATCGTTAATCGGGTACAACCTCAAATGGAGAAAGTTCAGGGTGTTGAATTGATTTTCAAGGCACTATCCGATGCCACACGTTTAAAAATTGCCTACGCTCTAACATTAGAAACGGAGCTATGCGTGTGTGATGTCGCCAACATCATTGGTTCAACCACGGCAACGGCTTCCCATCATCTACGTTTATTACGAAATATGAAATTGGCTAAGTACCGAAAAGAAGGTAAGCTCGTCTTTTATTCTCTGGCTGATGAACATGTACATCAGTTAGTGTCTATCGCGATGATTCATTCAAAAGAAGGTGTTTCTAATGGAAGATAATAAAAACGTTTATCGTCTTCAAGGATTGTCCTGCACAAATTGCGCCGCCAAATTTGAAAAAAACATACGTGATATTCAAACCGTTAATAATGTCGATCTTAACTTTGGTGCATCTAAAATAACAGTCTACGGTGATGCCTCTATTGAACAGTTAGAACAGGCAGGAGCCTTTGACGGAATCAAAGTTTATCCTGAACGCCAACGACAAACGGAGAAAAAAGAACCTTTTTGGAAGAACCGTGAAAATGTTATGGCGATGGTTTCTTTATTCTTCATCGGGATTGGGTATGTCCTATCATTTCAATTAGGTGAAGATAACGTTTTAACGATTGGTACATTTGCGACAGCAATTTTAATTGGTGGCTTTGAATTATTCAAAGTAGGGGTGAATAACCTAACCAAGTTCCAATTTGATATGAAAACTCTAATGACCGTTGCCATTATCGGTGCTGCTGTTATTGGGGAATGGGGGGAAGGTGCCGTAGTTGTTTTCTTATTTGCTTTGAGTGAAGCACTGGAAGGCTACTCTATGGATAAGGCACGCCAGTCCATTCAATCTCTCATGGATATTGCGCCCAATAGAGCTACCATTAGACGTGGCGATGAAATTATAGAAATGGACGTTGAAGATGTTCGAATCAATGATGTTATGATCATCAAACCGGGTCAAAAAATCGCCATGGATGGTGAAGTCGTTAATGGGCAGTCATCGATCAATCAATCAGCGATAACAGGAGAATCCATACCAGCCCATAAAAACGTCGGAGATGAAGTATTTGCCGGAACTTTAAATGAAGAAGGTGTATTGGAAGTTCGTGTGACTAAACACGCAGAAGATACGACAATATCCCAAATCATTCATTTAGTTGAGGAAGCGCAAGCTGAAAGGGCACCATCCCAGCAATTCGTCGACAAATTTGCCAAATACTACACGCCCGCCATTATGGGAATCGCTTTTTTTGTAGCCGTCATCCCTCCTCTTTTCATGGGTGGATTATGGTCTGAGTGGGTTTACCAGGGTTTAGCCGTCTTAGTCGTCGGTTGTCCATGTGCGCTTGTTATTTCAACGCCTGTTGCCATTGTGACAGCCATTGGAAATGCTGCGCGTAAGGGAGTACTCATCAAAGGTGGGATTCATTTAGAGGAAACCGGTCGTTTAAAAGTCGTGGCCTTTGATAAGACGGGAACCCTAACTGAAGGGGTACCTGAAGTGACAGATGTGGTGCCTACATCAGGAATGGAACAGGATAAGTTATTAGGTATTGCAGCTGCTATTGAAGAATATTCGCAACATCCCCTTGCTTCAGCAATTATTCGTAAGGCTGAACAGGATAATACGGAATCCTATAATGCTGAAGATTTCCAATCTATTACAGGGAAAGGTGCAAAAGCATTAATCAAGCAGATAACGTACTACATTGGAAGTCCATCTTTATTCCATGAACTGGGCTCTGTTTCAAACAAAATACACCAACAAATTAAAGACCTGCAAACACAGGGTAAAACCGTCATGCTGGTTGGGAACGAGCAAGAAATAAACGGATTAATAGCCGTGGCTGACCAAGTTCGTAAGGGTAGTCCGTCCATCCTTCAAAAATTGCACAAATTAGGTGTTAAAAAGACAGTGATGTTAACAGGAGATAATGAAGGTACAGGAAAGGCCATAGGTCAACAGTTAGGGATAAGCGAAGTCAAAGCTGAACTCTTGCCTCAAGAAAAACTTGATGCAATTAAATCTCTTCGGGAGCAACATGGGAATGTAGCCATGGTTGGAGACGGTGTGAATGATGCTCCTGCCTTAGCAACGGCGACGGTTGGTGTCGCTATGGGAGGAGCTGGAACTGATACAGCCTTGGAAACAGCTGATATTGCCTTAATGGCTGACGATTTAGATAAGCTTCCTTACACCATATCCCTAAGTCGGAAAGCTTTAAATGTGATTAAACAAAATGTGATCTTTGCCCTTGGATTAAAAGTTATAGCTTTGCTATTAGTTATACCAGGTTGGTTGACGCTTTGGTTGGCTATATTCGCTGACATGGGGGCCACATTAATTGTCATTTTAAACTCCTTACGATTAATGAAGTCAAAATATAGTGATTAAATAAACCCCCTTTCCCTTTTTCGAAAGGGGGTTTATTAATAATGTTATTGCAACTTCGTAAACCCGAATAAATCGTTTTTTTGAGTGGAACGTAAGGAAAGTAAAGGAGGAACGAACATGAAACTGAACAGCCCTAGGTTTGGAGCATGGTTTAGCACATTTGCCTATCTAATAGTTGCTTCCATTAAAATTATAATTGCTTTACAAACTACCTCTGTGGCGTTATTAGCAGACGGTTTAAATAACCTTACCGATATTGTTACTTCTGTAGCACTTATTATTGGGTTATACATAGCCAAGAAAAAGCGTGATGATAATCACCCTTATGGACATTTACGGGCTGAAAACGTTGCTTCTCTATTAGCCTCATTTGTTATTGCTATGATCGGCTTTCAGATTTTAATGGATACAATTCGTTCCATTATTAATAATGATTATGCTACTCCCGATCCTTTAGCTACTTGGCTTGCTTTTGGAAGTGGGGCTTTCATGTTTATTGTTTATTATATAAATAGGAAGATTGCATCCAATACCGATAGTCAAGGTCTAAAGGCCATTGCAAAGGACAATTTTTCTGATGCCTTAGTAAGTATTGGCACAGGAATTGGAATACTAGGAGCACAGTTTGACCTTCCTTGGTTGGATCCACTCACAGGTGTCGTAATTGGTCTTGTAATCCTATGGGCAGCATGGGAGATTTTTGAAGAGACTTCATTAATTTTAACGGATGGCATAAATCCGGATGAAATAAAAAAATACAAGAAAACAATTTCAGCTATTGATGAAGTCAAAAATATCAAAGATTTAAAGGCAAGGACCTCAGGTAGTCAAGTTATGATAGATGTAATCATAACACTACACCCAAACCTTACAGTTAAAGAGGTTGACGATATTGTTATCAAAATAAAAAAATTAGTGGAAGAAAAACATAATGGTGTTGTCACATCTGTAGAAACGCAAATGGCAGATACCTTCAAGTTCTGAATTTTTGTTTAACAATCGTAGGGCTTTCCTCAAGAAAAGGTGATATGTATATCAGGATAAAATATAATGGAAATTTTAGTGGGGGGAGAAACTTAAGTGAATAACTCCTGGAATAAAGTGATATATAAACTCTGGTCTCCGATATATGATAAGTTTTTTAATTCGGGTCCTTTCTCGAATGTCAGAAAAGAAGTGCTTAAAAGCCTATCAACAAAAGAGAGTAAGAAAATTCTAATTGTTGGGGTGGGGACTGGATTAGATTTAGAATATATAGATGGCTCTAAATTTGAGATAACTGCTATTGACCTTTCCCCACATATGCTAAGAGAGGCGGAGAATAAATTTTCTGGTACTTCCATTACCTTCTTAGAAATGGATGCACAGAACTTGAAATTTGACGATGATACGTTTGATTATGTAGTTGGAAGTTTAATCCTCTCGGTGGTACCGAATGCTAATCAATGTTTTAAGGAAATGATACGGGTTTTAAAAAGGAATGGACAACTTCTTATATTTGATAAATTTGTACCTAAAAATAAAAGCCTAACGTTCATTCAGAAGCTAATTAGACCAATTATTGCTTTATTAGGAACAGATATAGGATTAAATTTTGATAGGATGATTCAAAGTTGCAATGAAGGTTTAGAAGTAAAAGAAGATGTTCCTGTGATGTTGAAGGGGATGTATAGAAAGATTATTATTAAAAAGTTGGCGTAGGCTATTCAGATAACGGAGCTTTTATATAACAACGGGATCGTCAATCGACGGTACTTTTTAACCCTATAGGGGAAGGATACTTGAAGAAGAAAAACTGTATAATATATTTGACCGTGTACCATGGTACACGGTTTATTATTTTTCCAGGGGTGAATTATGTGAGTTATTTCATTAGTGCATTTGCAGAAAAATGTGGCGTGAATAAAGAGACGATTAGATACTACGAAAAGAAGAAATTATTACAGGAACCTTCTCGAACAAATGCTGGTTATCGGATATATTCAGATAATGATGTTAGGCGTGTAGGTTTTACTAAGCGGATTCAAGAGCTTGGTTTTTCATTAAATGAAATTTATAAGCTACTTGGGGTTGTAGATAGGGATGAAGTTCGCTGTGAAAATATGTTTGAATTTGTTTCAAAAAAAGAAAATGAAGTCCAAAAACAAATAGAAGATTTAAAGCGAATTGAAGTCATGTTAAAAGATGTAAAACATCGGTGTCCAGATGAAAAACAATTACACGCTTGTCCAATAATTGAAACACTTACTGAGGAATAATAAAAGCAATAAGAAAAACTAATATAGGAAAAGGAGCATAAGTAAATGAACAAATTTAAGATAAGCATTCAAGGAATGACTTGTACAGGTTGTGAAGAGCATGTAGCAGTAGCGCTTGAAAATATAGGCGCTAAAAATATTGAAGCCAGTTTTCGTCGCGGTGAAGCAGTATTTGAGTTACCCGAGGATATTGGGGTTGAAACTGCAAAAAAGGCAATTAATGAAGCAAAATATCATCCTGGGGAAATGGAAGAATTAACATCATCACGAGAAAATGTGATGGCAGATAATGATAGCGATTATGACTTACTTATCATTGGTTCTGGGGGTGCTGCTTTTTCGGCTGCAATCAAAGCGATTGGACACGGGGCAAAAGTAGCGATGATTGAGCGTGGAACCGTTGGAGGAACATGCGTAAACACTGGTTGTGTGCCATCAAAAACACTTCTTAGAGCTGGGGAAATCAATCATTTAGCAAAAGTGAATCCATTTACAGGGTTACAAACTTATTCTGGGGAAGTGGAATTAGCATCCCTAATCAAGCAAAAGAATGAACTAGTGAGTGAGCTTCGCAATCAAAAGTATGTTGATCTAATTGATGAATATGGTTTTGATTTAATTGAAGGTGAAGCGAAATTTATTGATAAAAATACAGTTGATGTCAATGGGGAGAAACTTTCTGCAAAACGTTTTTTAATTGCAACGGGTGCTTCTCCTTCTTCACCACCGATTTCAGGACTTGAAGAAGTGAATTATCTAACAAGTACAACTCTACTTGAATTAAAAAAGGTACCAAAACGCTTAACAGTAATTGGTTCAGGGTACATCGGAATGGAACTTGGACAACTTTTTCATAACCTAGGTTCAGAAGTTACACTGATGCAAAGAAGTGAGCGTCTTTTAAAAGAATATGACCCTGAAATATCTGAAACAGTAGAAAAAGCTTTTGTTGGAAAAGGAATAAACCTTGTAAAAGGAGCAACTTTTGAGCGTGTAGAACAAGATGGAGAGTTAAAAAGGGTTTATGCAACAGTAGATGGGAAGCAAAAGGTTATTGAAAGTGAAGAGCTCCTTGTTGCAACAGGAAGAAAGCCGAATACCGAATCTTTAAATTTAAGTGCTGCGGGGGTTGAAGTTGGATCTCACAAAGAAATAAAGATCGATGACTATGCTCAAACAAGTAATGAAAAAATTTATGCAGCAGGAGATGTAACATTAGGATCACAGTTTGTGTATGTAGCAGCTTACGAAGGTGGAATTATCGCTGATAATGCTATTGGTGGCTTAAAACGAAAATTAGATTTGTCCGTTGTACCGGGTGTTACATTCACAAATCCTTCGATTGCAACGGTTGGGTTAACGAAAGAACAGGCGGAACAAAAAGGGTACGAAGTAAAAAAATCTGTATTACCTTTAGATGCTGTTCCAAGAGCGATTGTAAACCATGAAAAGACAGGTGTATTTAAATTAGTAGCAGATGCGGAAACATTAAAGGTATTAGGTGTTCATGTAGTGGCCGAAAATGCTGGAGATGTTATTTATGCGGCTACGCTAGCAGTTAAATTTAGTTTAACTGTGGAAGATTTGCATGAGAGTCTTGCACCATATTTAACAATGGCAGAAGGGTTAAAATTGGCTGCCCTTACGTTTGATAAAGATGTTTCAAAGTTATCCTGTTGTGCTGGCTGGTTAAACATCGTAGGTTAGAAAATTTTAATGAATGCATTTGTAAAGTTGGTGGTGTTGTCAAACACAAAAAAATAACCACCCTGTAAGCCTGGTAAGCAACTAGGTGGTTATTCTCCTTGTTGTGAGCCGCGCCCCTTGAAGGGCTGTTGCACTCGACCGTTTGGTGTTGGCACACCGTTCGGTCATTTTTAGTACAGGAAAGGGGACTATCTTTAAAATCAAATACGATATAAATGATAGTAGTAGTAATTCCAATTATCAATACTAAAGCAATTAGCGATTCATGCGGAAAGGTTGCATAGTCCAGTGCAATTGGAGAATTTTTTGCCAACGTCGTTAAGTATAAACTGACTGATTGGTCTTATTAAACCTAAATATTCGGCTTATAATCCGTCCAATTATAAATCCTCACAAATTCCACACATTTAATTAATAAAATAAATAATGTTTCTATATTGTACTTTTGTTGGAGAAATTATATGTATCATACTTTAGTATACCATAAGCAATTTTCTAAGCTATACGTTTTTTACTCTAGCTAATAAGTTTGGAGGAACCATAATGAAAAGGATTATCTTTTTAGGCATCACAATAATGTTAATTACCCTTGTAGGCTGCAGTAATAAGAAAGAATCCGGGGAATCCATTATTGATGGACCGTCAGAGGAAACGGTTTCTATGCTTTCAAGCAAGGCAAAAGGAGTTGATATTGAATTACCTTCATTTGTAGCGGCTCGTCCCGCTCTCGTTCAAGAAAACTATGCTTTAAGCTACCAATATGCGGATGTGTTACAATACATGCCTTGTTTTTGTGGATGTGTCAATCAAGGTCACAAAAGTAACTATAATTGTTTTATAAAAGAACATAGTGAGAAAAATGTAACATGGGATAAAATGGGGTTAAATTGTGATATTTGCAACTCCATTGCCAGAGAATCGATTGCTTTATATGAAGAAGGAAACTCTTTATACGATATCAGAAATTACATTGATGATAAATTTGGAAGTTATGGTCCGTCAACCGAGACGCCAATGCCCGAAAAAACGATGTAGTAAAGAGGTGCAACTATGTTAAACAAAAAGATCATCATTATTCTTTTTGTTGTAGCTGTATTTTTCATTTTGCTGATTGTATATAATTATACGTTTACTGATCCTTTCGTGAAGTCTTCCGTCGAAAGTGGAGAAGAAATCTATGAACAAAATTGTATGCAATGTCATGGTGAAAATGGACGCGGCAGGAAAATGAATACTGCCACTACCCTTAACAATCAGGAGTTTTTAACGTTAGCATCAGATGAATTGTTAAAGGGAGTCATTTCAGAAGGACGTAAGGGGACTAAAATGCCTTCTTTTCACGTTGACTATGGAGGAAATTTGACTGGGGAACAAATAGGAGATGTTGTATTGTATATGAGGTCTTGGCATAAACAAAACGTTGAGATGGAAACACCAGATAAAATCACAGGTGATCCAAATCTTGGACGCAAACTATACAAAAATAATTGCCTTTCTTGTCATGGTAAAGGCGTAGGACCATCAGTGGTGAATAAAGCGTTTCTTGAACAAGTATCGGATGAATTTCTATGGGATACGATTGCATATGGAAGGTCTGATACAGCGATGGGGCCGTCTTTAAAAGGGACTGGTGGAATTAGGGAGCTAACTAAAAAAGAAATAAGTGCTATTGTTCGTTATTTGAGGAATATGGAAGACTAAGGGAGGGGCTGTCCAGGAAATGAATTTAACCAACTTTTTAGGACAGCCTCTACTCTATACTATAGGAAGTACAATGTGCCCTACGAGTATAATTGTTATAATTTAGAAAAATGAATAGAGATTAATTAGAAACCTCACAGATAATACAAATTTTTCAACTAAAATGAATGATGCAATCAAAAAATGAGGGTTGTATATGAGCAGTAAAATTCTAGTTGTTGATGATGAATGGAACATGAGAAATTTAATTAAGATTTATTTATCAAAGGAGAATTTTCAGGTTGATGAAGCAGTAGATGGAAATGAAGCTATACAAATGGCTGAACAAATCCCTTATGATTTAATGGTTTTAGACATCATGTTACCAGATATTGACGGATGGGAAGTTTGTTCAACCATTCGTAAGAATGAACGAATGCCCATCTTGATGTTGACTGCTCGAAATGATATTAAGGATCGAGTTCATGGCTTGAATCTTGGTGCTGATGATTACCTGATAAAACCATTTGCTCCGGAGGAATTAGTTGCCCGTGTTAATGCCTTGCTTCGCCGGGTGAATGTTAAAAAAGAGGAAACCAATGGAACTATAACATACTTTGGAGATTTATCAATCGACAGTGAAAGTAGAGAAGTCAAGGTTGAAGACACTCCAGTTGAGTTAACGCCAAAAGAATTTGATATTCTTTATTCAGCAGCGAGTCAACCCAGAAGGGTATTTACTCGTGAGATATTATTAGATAGAATTTGGGACTCCGATGAGATTCGTGATTTGAGAGCGATTGATACACATGTGAAAAATATCCGGGAAAAACTTCGAAAAGCAGGACTGTCCTTTAATCCAATCAAAACGGTTTGGGGTGTAGGATACAAATTTAATACACAAGAGGATCAAACATGATATGAATAAAATTGTTCTAAAACTCGGTGGAACCATAATGGTCTTATTTTTAGTCGTGTTGTTACCTCTTGGATATGTTGCGAATCAAATCTTTACCAGTTTCTATTATAATCAAGTTCAACAAGAGGTAGATGAACTATCTCAAAAGTATGCTCTTACCATTACTTCTCTTAAAAATGAGAAATATTTAAATATGTTTAAAACACTGGCTGACTTAACCAACAAAGAAGTTTATATTATTAATGCTAATGGAAAGGTCATAGCAGACTCCGGGATAAAAATAGAGAATCTGTCCAGTAAAGATATAGGCCTGTTATCGAAAGGGGAGCCTATTCAAAAAAGGTTTAGTGATTCAAGAACAGAGAGCAGGTATCTTGGTTCGGGCTATCCTATCATCCAATCGGATACATTTAAGGGCGTATTCTTTGTATTGGCTTCCATCAATGATGTTAAGGAACCTGTTAATAAAATCAGGGATTTATTAATATTGTCGGCAGTTGGTGCGTTATTCTTAGCACTTGGTTTCACATTTTTACTGTCTAAGAAAATGTCAGATCCGCTTTTAGAGATGGAACAGGCAACTCGCGAAATTGCAAAGGGGAATTTAGACATACAGGTAAGTATTCCTTCAAACGATGAAATAGGTTCATTAGGAAAAGCAATTAACGATCTTGCACTAGAAACGAATAGATACCGATCTAACCGAAGAGAGTTTTTTGCAAATATATCGCACGAATTGCGTACACCGATATCATACCTGAAAGGATATGCTCACGTGTTAAAACAGGGTCTTTACCGAACAGAGGGAGAAAGGCTTCATTATTTGAATATCATTGAAAATGAAACCGAGCGGATGGTCAGATTAATCAATGATTTGTTTGATTTATCCAAAATGGAAGAAGGCAAAATTGACCTTCAAATGTCTACTATCGACCTTACAGAAGTGTTAGAAAATGCCCTTTTGAAAGTCAAAATGGATTTCGAAAAGAAAGGGCTGACGTTAAAAACCCAAATCGATGAGAATGTTCCTTATATCGAGGCTGATGGTATCCGTTTAGAACAAATTTTTACAAACCTGCTGGGGAATGCGGTTCGATATACAGAAAAAGGATCCGTCAGTGTTAACGTATGGAATGCAGGTAACAAAGTACATGTAATCATTGAGGACACGGGTGTTGGAATTCCTGAAAAAGATCTTCCACTTGTTTTTGAACGTTTTCACCGTGTTGAAAAGTCCCGCTCAAGAAAACTTGGTGGAACAGGATTAGGATTGTCCATTGTAAGGAATTTGGTTGAACTGCAAAATGGGACTATTTCGGTGAGTAGCCAAGTAGGAAAAGGAACGAGATTTCAGCTAAGTTTCCCTGTAGCTGAGTAAGGAGGCAATATGAAAAAGATAGAATGGTTAATCGCCGCACTATTGATTGCAATGGGCTTAATGTGCCTTACTGTTTCTGCTACAACGATGTTGAGGACTGAATCCATAGAGCCCTATCTGAAAACGTTCCTGCATCTTTGTTTATGGATGTGTTTACCAATCTTAATTATAGGGATTGTATATTTTGTATTTCTCAAGAAACGTAGGAATAAGTGAAGGCAAACGTGAAAGAAACTAATGATAAAAACTGCTATTAAAAATGATGGAGGTAGTAACTATGATGTCTATGATGGGTGGAGGCATGATTCTAAACATGGTAATTTGGATTATTGTGCTGGGATTTTTAATATATGGAGTAGTCTTATTAATAATGAAACCCTTTGAAAAGAAAGAAGATTCATCAATAGAAATTCTTAAAGAAAGATATGCACGCGGGGAAATTGATGATCAAGAATTTGAAGCTAAAAAGACTGTTTTAAGAAATAAAGATTAAAAATTTCTTTTATCCTCACAAATTCTACAAATTTGTTGTCTATACTAAAGATGTCCTAGTATTAATGAGTAGAAAGGAGATGAAGACATGAAACTGAAAAAAGTGCCATTTGCATTATCGTTTGCCTTTGCCGCTTTATTAGTAATAGGAACAACAGCATTTGCCCAAGAACCAGATAACAATGGAATGGGTAACATGATGAATGGCAATGGCAACGGAATGATGAACATGATGGAAAATGGAAACATGTCTCAAATGATGGAAGCAATGAATTCACCTGAAGGGCAAAAGATGATGAACGGCTGCGGTGATTTCATGGAGTCCTATAGTGATAAAAAAGAAGATAAGTAACTTTTTGCAATCCCCCTTCATTAATAAGGCCCCAAATTGGGGCCTGATTTTTATGGCTCCTTCAGAGGTGAATGATTAATGGAAAAATGGTTTCTGTCAATTTACGATATGGTAATGAGACCGCTTGGAGGAAATTCAACAAATGAGCAAACCAGATGCTAAAATTTTGCTGTTCAAGCGTGTTAGGAGGATTCAAGCGTTTTTAGGAAAAACAAAGGGTGTATTAACTCCACTATGGAAAATGTGATGGGTGCCATTTCATTTGAACCGTGACACGCTAGTTCTAATAGAGCCATCAAGTCGATTTTAATAAAAAATCCTTTTGTAAGGGATTGCTTTTATCTATATTCACAAAGTTGTCAAATTACTCTCGTCACTTTTAGTTATTTTTCTTTATTAAGAGAGAACCCAACACCAAAAAGGATTGTTGGGTTTATTGTTGCATTAATGTGGGCTACAAATGGTACGGAATATGAGAAAAATCATTCCCTCACAAAATCTACATATTTTATGACTATAATCTATAAAGGTTAAATTTCAGGAATGTTCTTCTCAATTCCAGGTCCTGAGTACAAAGATAAAGGGATTGAAATTGTTGTAGTTAGTGTAGTGTAGACGCAACAGATTGGTCATCTTTTCAACTCACAGATCAGTATGTTTAATATTGCTGGTCAAGTACGGAATAGGACCTATTCCCACTATGGTTTTTATAATCCATGAGGTGAAGTGGTCAAAAGGTGTTAATGGTGCTTTAAAACTGATTAGAAGGTTATTTATAAAAGGTTTAACCGTGGATAAATTTTTGAACACAATTATGCGGGGGATACAAATGAATAAAATTAAATGTGAATGTGGACACGTGAATCCGGAGGGCACAGTGCTTTGTGAGGCATGCGGCAAACCAGTGGAAGAAAACCAGCATATCGATGGCAATGATAAACGCAAATTGCTCAATATGCGATATGACGGAAGTGCCCGCCGATCACAGACATACAATAAATCGATTGTTGATAAAACATGGAATTTCTTTTCCTCGGTAAAAATCGGGGTCTGGCTGATTGTTCTGGCTTTGGTTGCCTCGGCCATTGGAACCATTTTCCCGCAGGAACAGTACATACCGGCAAATGCCGTTTCTAGGGATCCGGCTGTTTTTTATGAGGCACGGTATGGAATGCTCGGGCAAATTTACTATCAGCTCGGCTTCCATAATTTGTACGGTTCATGGTGGTACATGCTACTGATTGCACTTATCGGTATTTCTCTGATTATCTGCAGCATTGATCGCTTTGTTCCGCTTTACAAGGCGCTGAAAATGCAGAAACCGAAGCGGCATGCAACGTTCATTAAACGGCAGCGCCTTTTTAGTGAAACGGATCAAGTAACGGTAAGTGAAAAAAGCAAATTGTTTTCCGGTTTGCGGAAACAGCGCTATAAAGTGCATGAAGAAAATGGTCATGTATTAGCAGAAAAAGGGCGTTTTTCCCGCTGGGGGCCATACGTAAATCACATTGGTCTTATTATCGTCCTGATTGCAGCACTGCTGCGTTTTACGCCCTTTATGTATCTTGACGAGTATGTCTGGGTCAGGGAAGGTGAACAGACTGTCATCCCTGGAACAGAAGGGGAATACTACATCAAAAATAAACAATTCATTTTGGAAACGTATGATAAGGACGATGAAAGATTCAGGGAAGCAATTGCGCAAGAGGGAGAAGTAGCCAAAAATTATCAGACAAATGCTGTTATCTATAAGGAAACAGGGGAAAGTGTAGCAGGCGCTGATCCAAAGCTGGAGAAAGTAAAAGAAGAAGAAATACGCATGAATCATCCGCTGAAATTTGACGGTTACACGCTTTACCAAGCCGGCTATCAGCAAAATGAATTCAAAAGCATGACCTTTAAGGTTCATCGAAAAGAAGACCCTGATGAAAAGGCACTCGGTTCATTCACGATTGACTTGACGGAGCCAAAAGATGAATACAAATTGGACAGTGGATTCCGTGTTGTTGTTAGTCAATACTACCCGGATTATGAGCTGGACGATGCAGAACCGGCATCCAAGACAAATTACCCAAGAAATCCTGCATTTGTTTTCTCGGTACATCCTCCTGGGGGAAATGAAGAACCTGAGATGAGCTTCGTCGGCATCGGAAAAAATGTTGATGCAACCGACGAAAATGATTACAAATTGGGTATTCAGGATTTTGAAACAAGATATGCAAGTGGACTGACCGTCCGGCGTGACCACACATTGCCATTGTTCATCATCGGTGCTGCTATTTTCATGATTGGTGTTATTCAAGGCATGTATTGGCATCATCGCAGAATTTGGCTGCATCCGAATGGAGAAGGCATGATGATCGCGGGTCATACAAATAAAAATTGGTTCGGTCTGAAAAAAGATATTGAACAGATTATTTCCGACACCAATGTAAACATGGTTGATGACCAGCAGGAACTGGAATAAAAATTCGGACGGATTCGGAGGAGGATATGAATGGATTCACTAATCAGCATCAGCAGTACCATGCTATATACGGCGTTTATTCTTTATTTGGTCGCTACCCTTTTCTTTGGTGCGACCATTAAAGGAAAAAAAGAGGATACAAAGAAAAGTGTCAGCGGGAATATTGGAATTACTATAACAATTATTGGATTTCTAGCGCAGCTCGTCTACTTTATTACAAGGTGGATGGCAAGCGGACATGCTCCGGTGAGTAACTTATTTGAATTCATGACATTTTTCGGTATGGGACTTGTCTTTGCATTCATCATCATCTACTTCATCTATCGACTTAATATTTTAGGCTTGTTTGCATTGCCGATTGC
Source organism: Lentibacillus juripiscarius (assembly GCF_042685205.1). Taxonomy (NCBI): domain Bacteria; kingdom Bacillati; phylum Bacillota; class Bacilli; order Caryophanales; family Bacillaceae; genus Lentibacillus; species Lentibacillus juripiscarius. The sequence goes on along the minus strand of NZ_JBHUNA010000009.1, from coordinate 97,951 downwards.
AATCATAGTTATTGCCTATGCAAGCATGTTTCCGACCGAAATTGCACCACTCGTACCGTCATTGCAGAGTCACTGGCTGTACATCCATGTAACAACCGTTTCCCTGGGTGAGGCCATTTTATCCATAAGTTTTGTCGCAGGACTAATTTACTTGATTAGACAAATTGATCAGTCGGTCAGCAGCAAGCGTACTACTTGGCTGGAGGCAATTTTGCTATGCCTGTTTATATTTGCAGGCTTCAGTATCATTTCTGTTGCATTTAATATAACCGGATACTCTGCTGAATTTGAATATTCCTATAACGGACAAACAGTAAAAACTGATTACCATCTGCCTCCGATAGCAGGCCCAAATGAGGGGAAACTAATCACAGGTGACCGGATGAATCCCTTGTTTGATGCGCCAGGCTGGATGAAAGGTGTCGATGCGGCAAGGAAATTTAACACGATTATTTGGTCTGTGCTGACCGGGTTAGTATTATACGGTTTGGCCAGGATAATTCTGCGCAAGCGTATTGGCGCTGCTATCCGGCCGTTTCTGCAAAAGGCCAAACCGGATATGCTTGATGAAATATCGTACAGAGCAGTTGCCATCGGATTTCCGGTATTTACACTTGGCGGTATAATCTTTGCATCCATTTGGGCACAAATTGCCTGGGACCGATTCTGGGGATGGGACCCTAAAGAAGTATGGGCACTGGTCACATGGCTCTTTTATGCGGCATTTTTACACTTGCGCCTTTCACGGGGGTGGCATGGTGAGAAATCTGCATGGCTTGCTGTCGGCGGATTCGCGATTATCATGTTCAATTTGATTGCGGTTAACTTGCTATTAGCGGGTCTTCATTCGTACGCATAAAGAGGAACTTCATCCATTAGGGGCTCTTGCTTACCTTAATTGTAAAATTTATTGCATTAATTCTTATATTCGGGGGGCTTACACTTTGTTTAGCTGTATTAAGCGATAGAGGAACTACTCTAATTGTAATTCTAAATGCATGCATTACGCCTATTAAAAGTTAAAAGTCAAGGGATAAACGGGAAAGACTGTTCTAAATGAACAGTTTTTCTAGTAAATCAATAATTAGCCAATTAGTGAGGTGAAACAAAGGTGAATAGAGAAAGAAAAAGAAAAAGAAGAAAGTACTTTAGAATATTTTTATTGCTAATAATGCTGTCAGCCGTCATATATGCACTTTATTTAAACATCTTCAAAGAGCAATATAACGTATCAAAAGGTGATGATGCTCCAAATTTCTCCTTAGAAACACTTCAGGGTGAACGTGTCCAATTAAAAGATTACAGGGGGAAAGGGGTGTTTTTAAACTTCTGGGGTACTTGGTGCAAACCTTGTGAAACAGAAATGCCTTATATGGAAAATGCATATAAAGTCTTTAAAGAACAGGGTGTTGAGATTCTTGCAGTTAACATTGAGGAATCCAATTTAGTAGTCAGAAACTTTGTTGATAAATTTGGGTTAACCTTCCCAATTCTGATGGATAGGGGTGGAGAAGTAACAGAGCTGTATGGCATTGGTCCTATACCTACAACTTATTTAATTGACAAAAACGGCAAAGTAGTGAAAATCATTACAGGAAGTATGACTCAACAAGACGTAAAAGAATATATGAACTTGATTAAACCATGAGTTTTAAAGGGAGATACTCTTATGCAGGATTTAAATATTTTATTTGCATTCGGAGCTGGTTTGTTATCTTTTCTTTCACCCTGTACGTTGCCTATTTATCCAGCTTTTCTGTCTTACATAACTGGAATGTCCGTTGATGACTTAAATAATAAAAAAAGTGTTCGAAAAGTTACAATACTGCATTCCGTTTTTTTCTTAGTTGGATTTTCCGTTATATTTTTAGTGTTAGGATTATCTGGTTCTTTCATAGGTTCTCTGTTCATTCAAAATAAGGAGTTCTTACGACAAATAGGGGCCGTTCTAATTTTCTTTTTCGGGCTCGTAATTACGGGTATTCTAAAGCTAGATTTTCTTATGACGGATAAAAGGATTAAGTTTAAAAGAAAACCATCAGGTTATCTAGGGACCGTTTTGATTGGGATGGGGTTTGCAGCTGGATGGACTCCATGTACAGGGCCAATTTTAGCTGCTGTAATTGCATTGGGTATGACAAACCCGAGTGCTGCATTATTTTACATGATGTGGTATGTAATAGGGTTTTCAATTCCATTTCTCCTTCTAACTTTCTTTATTGGGAAAGTTAAATGGATTAACAAATATAGTAACCGCATTATGAAAATAGGTGGCTATATAATGGTTGTAATGGGAATTGTACTATACTTTGACTGGATGACGAGGATTATTTCATTTTTAACAAACCACCTTTTTGGTGGATGGACTGGTTTTTAATATGGATTTAACGATAATGATGTTTAATATGCTTTGTAATGTGTACCTTGTGATAATTATGTTCCACACTATAGTCATTGGTGCAGGACAAGCAGGATTAATAATGGGTTATTGCTTAAAGCAATCTAATCGTTCTTTTCTCATATTAGATAAAAATCAAGAAGCAGGAGAAGTATGGTATAGGCGGTATGATTCCTTAGTTTTGTTTACCGCAAGAATGTAAATAACATTATATATTGAATAAATTGAATACAGTCTAATTATGTTAATTGAGGACGTAAAAGGTGAGATAGATGAATCAGAGTATGAACAATTAAAATCAATTGTAAAAGAATAAAAACGAATGCTGCACAAAAAATGGTGCTTATTTTTGTATGGTAATATAGGATTATCTTTCTCAACAATCAAGGTGAGAAAGTATTATAATGAGGCGGAGGATAAGTTTAAATGATAAAAAAAGCAATGATTACTGTAACAATTTTTTCAGGTTTACTGATAGCAGGATGTAGTAGTAATGATGGTAACAAAGAAGCAGCATTCGAAGTCCCTTTTGACGGTTCTATAGAACATGTTCATGGTATGGGTTATGCTGGAAATGATAATGGATTGTATTTTGCTTCCCATACTGGATTAAAGATTTATCGTGAAGATGAATGGTTTAAAACCTCAAATAATTTTAATGATTATATGGGATTTAATGCGGTAGATGAAGGTTTTTACACATCAGGTCATCCGGGAGAGGATTCAGATTTACCTAACCCAATCGGCATACAGCGTAGCTTTGATGGTGGTAAAACATTGGAAAGTCTTAAGTTTGAAGGGGAAACGGATTTTCATGCAATGGCAGTAGGTTATAATAGTCATGATATCTTTGTCATGAACCCAGCAAAAAATTCGAAGTTAGAACAGGGTTTCTACAAAAGTCAGGATGAGGGTGAATCATGGGAAAGTGTGAATGCTTCTGGATTAGAAGGTGAAATATTTGCTTTGGCCATCCATCCTTCCGACTCAAACCACTTTGCAGTAGCAACAACAAATGGTGTTTTTGTTTCAAATGATGGAGGATCAAATTTTCAAATAATCACAGAAGCAGTACAAGGAACGGCAGTATTTTTTAACGAAGAAAATTTATACTATGCAAGCTATAGCACTTCTCCATCCCTAGTTAAATATAATATTGAAAGTGGTAAACAAGAAACAATCAATTTACCCGATCTAACAGAGGACGGGCCTGTTTATATTGCTCAAAACCCACAAGATAATCAGGAGTTTGCTATCTATACAACAAAAGGGCAGGCCTATATAACAAAAGATGGTGCAGAATCTTGGGATCAAATTTTAGAGAATGGAAAAGTAAATTAAACCATAGTGAGTTGAATGAAAATGTTTGACCTTTTTAATCCAATTAGCGGTTTGTTAAGTGGACCAATTCATGGACTGGCATATGGATTCGAACATATACCGATACTATTCGCTTTTTTCCTAGGTGTAGTTGGAGCAGTTGCCCCGCGTCAGCTTACAGGTAATATTAGTTCAATTACTATTTATGGGAATAAATCTTTAGTAGATAAGGTTCCCTGGATACAGGTTACTCTTATTTATATTAGGGAAGATTGTCGTATTTTCTACACTCGGGATTATTATTTGGCAATTGGGGCAAGAAGTCCACAGTGCTTTATCACAAATGTTTCCAATCCTACGTAAACATCCTATGGTGTCATCCTCCCTTCCATATTTGGAATTGGTACATCCTTTCCGCTTGTGTTGTTATCTTTTAATTTGGTGTTTTGGAGTAAGTGGCCCTATTAAATAAAAGTACAAAAAATTGGTGCTATTACCAAAAAGGTGGCTAGGGTATTGCTCCTTCTTATTGGTATCTTTAATACACTAACCTATTGGTAGTAAAGAGGTCCATTATGTTTAATAAACTATCTTTTAAAATTGGATTACTATTTTTCGTGTTTATCTTAATCATTGAGTCTTTTTTATTTTTTATACTATATACGAACCTGGTCAATGATCGCATTGAAGAAGTAATGGGTAATTTATTGGCACGTGGAAATACCCATAGTGCTGTACTTGAAGATGATTTCGAAAGTCCAACATTAAAACATGTTGGACTAATGGAATCTGCCTCTGATTACGTAGTTATAATTACCGATGCAACTGGAAATATCCTGATTAACTCTGACCCTGTTGAAGAAGAAATGTTGGAAGTAATCGAACATACTGATTATGAAGATATGCCGGTTGAAGGTGAAATTGTTGAAGAGCGATGGAATAAGAGAGAATATATTGTAACAGATAGCCCAATTACTATTGATGGAACGCATCAAGGTCACGTCTTTATGTTTGCTCACACAAATAATATTAAAAAAATTGTCGATCAATTAAGTGATCAATTTTTCATTGCGGGCATCATTACGTTAATTCTAACAATTATTACGATTTTTATACTGTCTAGGTTTATTACACTTCCATTAATTAAAATAAAGGAAGCAACTGAACAGCTGAATGAAGGTAGTAATAAGGTTGAGTTATCTGCGGAACGAAAAGATGAACTAGGAGAGTTAGCGAATTCTATTACACTATTATCGCAAGACCTGGATCGATTAAAAAATGAGAGAAATGAATTTTTGGCAAGTATATCACACGAACTTAGAACACCATTGACCTATATAAAAGGGTATGCTGATGTTGTCAACCGTCAGGATATAACTGAATCCGAAGTAAAAGAATATGCAGCAATCATTCGAGAAGAAACAGAGTATTTATCCGTATTGATCAAAAACCTTTTTGATCTGGCAAGACTGGACCAGAGCCGATTTATCATTGAACGTGAAGAGGTTCAGCTGTGTGATTTGATTCAATCAGTGGCTGACCGGATGAAGCCGGCTTTTGAAGAGGAAAATATTATATTTACAGCCAATTGCACAGACGGGGGCGAAGTGGCTTTTGTGGATCCGGAACGCTTTCAGCAAATTTTATTGAACATCCTTGACAATGCCAAGAAACATTCATATGAAAGTGGTGAAGTCTTTCTTGAGGCAGCTCATACGACGGGGGGAATCCATATTACCGTTTCGGATGAGGGGGAAGGAATACCTGAAGAAGACCTACCGCATATTTGGGATCGGCTGTATCGTGTAGAAAAGTCCCGCTCAAGAGAAAGTGGCGGTTCGGGACTTGGTTTGGCTATTGCTAAAGAGATTGTCGAATCACACGGTGGACGAATTGCTATTGAAAGTGAATGGGGAAAAGGGACCCAGGTTCGGATAACGCTGATGCGAGGTGGTTATGTTGTATAAGGTTCTGCTGGTTGATAATGAAAAACGGATGCTAGATCTGCTAGCCCTATATTTAAAGCCCCATCATTATACGTGTCAAAAAGCGCAGGATGCTCAGGAAGCATTAGCATATATCGAGAAGGAAACGTTTGACATTGTTTTGCTTGATATTATGATGCCTGATATGGACGGCTGGGAACTTTGTCAGGAAATCAGAAAAATATCGGAAGTACCGATTATAATGGTAACAGCCCGGGATCAGAAGGATGATGTCGTCAAAGGGTTAATGCTTGGAGCGGATGATTACATAACCAAACCTTTTAACGAAGATGAATTATTAGCAAGAATTAAAGCTTTACTAAGGCGCCAAAAGCCTGTCAATCATATTAAAATCAATGGTCTTCTCTGGGACGGAGACCGATATGAACTTTCCTATCAAAGCAGGCCAATTAAATTAACACCTAAGGAATTTATGGTACTGGGCCATTTAATGAAACATCCCAATCAGGTGTTCACAAGAGAACGACTGATCGAATTAATCTGGGGGTTTGATTCAGATACAGAAGGAAGAACGGTTGACTCCCATGTTCGGAATATGCGGGAAAAAATCAAGCAGGCAGGTTTCCCGGTTGAAAATTACTTTAAAACAGTTTGGGGCATAGGGTATAAATGGTTGGAGGAATCCTGATTGCTTATGAATAACTTGTCACACTTTCTTGATAATTTCTCAAAAACATTTCTTTATGATAATCATTGAAGGGAGGGACATACATTGAAAAAGAAACTTTTGATTATTGCATTGACGTCTTTTTTGGTATTGGGTATCGGTAATATTGTTATGGCAAAGAGCACACCTGACAATGGTGGCCAACCCGGATTGAGCTTTGAAGAAATGGTTCCTTTTATGCAGAATATGCACCCAAATATAAATGAGCAGCAAATGGAGAAAATGTATCAGGATTGCCATGGCTCAAACGATAATAGAACCGGCGGAAGTATGCAGTTCCAGAGGTAGACGTGAGTCAATAATTTACTATATATTGGTTTTACCCCTTAACATGAAAAACAGGGCTGTTCCCGTTAAAACAGCCCTGTTTTTTTGGTTTTCTAACGCGGGAAGCTTGCCTTTTTCTAGTATGTTTATATCCATTCACTGGCCGGGTATATTTTATAGCAAAATTCATACAATAATTAGGTGGTGTAGTATGTAAATACATAATTCAGATTATCAAATATAAAAAGTGGCCATATTTTGTGCAGAGTTTCATCATCTCTCCTTTATCCATTTTTACTAGTTTGTTACAAATTCTGCACAAAAAATGCATATAAACTACGTAGACTTATGAAGTGGAATACTTAAATAGAGGAGGCTATTCATGAGAAATAAAAAATTATTGATTGGGTTTGTTCTACTCATCTCAGCAATTCTCCTAGCTGCATGCGGCGGTAACAATGAAGACACAAATCAGGATCAAAACGACGAAACGACCCAGGAAGAGAACCAAGAAAATACAAATACAGAATCGGAAAGTAACGAAAATATGGAGTCGGAATCCGGTTCTGATGAAAACATGGATCATTCCGACATGGACCATTCCAGCTCGGGCGAAGTCCCTGATGACCTGGCAATAGCTAATACTCCAACCTATGAAGTCGGAAGCCAGGCAATTATAGAATCAGATCACATGGAGGGGATGCAGGGGGCTGTAGCAACAATTGATGGAGCCTATAATACTACAGCATACACTGTTTCTTATACACCAAAAAATGGCGGGGATCCAGTGGAAAATCATAAATGGGTTATCCATGAAGAGCTAGAAAATCCCGCGGAGGCCCCATTGGAACCAGGTACACAAGTTACTATTAATGCCTCCCATATGGAAGGGATGGATGGTGTAACTGCCGAAATTGACTCCGCCGAAAATACTACTGTATATATGGTGAGCTACACTCCAGCGAATGACGGTGAGAAAGTGTCAAACCATAAATGGGTAACAGAAAGTGAACTTTCGCCTACAGAATAAAGGTCGTATAAGTGTTATATTTTTGATTCTCAAAGAGCCTATTCTTAAACGATAGGCTCTTTCCTTAATGAAGATGGCATGTTTGAGTGGATGGCAATCGTTCATTACATTTGCGAGCCCTTCAAAACCAAAGCATCTTATTGGTTTATGATGCAAACTGCAAATGATATTAGGATTCATGACCAGTTATCCGGCCAATTTGGTCTTGGTTAAAAATAACTGAAAGAAGAAATGTAAAACTCTTTAATTTTTATTAACCAGTAACAAAAGGAATGACAGCAAATAACCCTGCTGCTATAACGGCAGCTGTCATATTATAGGGACTCATCGCTCTGACATATGTCATATGATCTGCCCCTGAAATTCCTGATGACATGGCAGTCATACCGGAAACTGGCGATGTTACATCTCCAAAGGTACCACCAGAAAGGACTGCTGCAATCACTAATGGGAGGGGGCTTCCAGTTGATGCCGCTAATGGAATTGCGACAGGCATCATGAGGGCCCAAGCACCCCACGATGAACCAATAAAATAGGTTACAGCTGATGTTATAGTGAAAACAATCAGCGGTATCCAAACAGCTGGTATTGTTCCGCCCAGTGTGCGTTGAATAAGTTGGATCATCCCCAAGTCCTGGGAGACATCTGAAATCGGCCATGCCAAAACAAGAATGATAATAGTTGTCATGAGTTTATTTCCACCTTTGACAAAACGATCCATTATCGTTTTTAGCTTCAATCCTTGTATCAGATATAATACGACAGAAGCTATTAATGTAATCAAAAGGGCAATTAGCATCATACGGGAAGGGGTGTTACTATTCCACATAAGGATAAAGCTTAAAGGAATCAGGAGAGCGATGGGGATGATCAGATTAAGAAGTCTTGGTTTTAAAGCTGGCTCTTCTTGTTTCATACCCATATCCATGCCGTCATCCATTTGATTCTCTTCCTTTGCGGCTACCCCCATTTGATCTTCAGCTGTCTCAGCCTTTTCTAAGTTATCCTTGTTTCTGCTGATTTCATCAGATGCTTCAAAAACCAAATCTTTATTAATATTGCCTCCTGTCTTTTGTTGACGGCTCTGTTCAGTTCCATTCTGTTGGATAATGGTTTTCATTTTTGGGAAGTTCAATGCAGGGACCAATGATGTTAAAGCCACAATAATGGATGTATAACTGAAAAACTGAAACGGTATGGAACTTATAAACATACTAATGGCAGACCCCTGTATACCAGCCGCATCCATTCCCTTCTTGATAACACCTGTTGTGTAACCGACGAAAGTGGTTGCCATTGGTATCAGGATGATGACTGGGCTGGCAGAATTATTAAGCATATAGGCAAGGCGCTCCCGTGCAACATGATAACGTTTGGCAAGAGGTTTAATAATGGCACCTCCTGCAACGACACGGAAGCCGCAATCCATGAATGTAATTGGTAGAAGTCCCCAAGATGTCAGAAGCGTTTTATTGGGTCCTTTTATATAGTCTGAAATAACGGATGCAAAAGCCTGTACGCCACCGGAGATCTGAATCAAGGCCACTAGACCGCTGAATAAGTAGAGAAACAGGAGAACGTCTAAGTTACCGGTATCCGTTAATACACCCATAATGTATCCAATTGTTTGATTGAAGGAACTGATTAACGAACCGGTATATAGTAGACTTCCTATCCACAGACCAATAAGCAGCGAGGGAATCACTTGCTTTGTCCACATAGCAAAAATAATGGCAGATAAAGCCGGTACAATGGAAAACCATAAGTCAGCAGACATAGTAATACCTCCAATAAACAAATGTAATGGTTTAGTTTTATCCATTTGTATAAATTTAAATTACTCTTTGTAATTTTAGGACGCGTAATTTTGCGATCAATCTAATTTATTTTAGTTGAAATGATTTGGTTGTTGATTAGTTGTCATTCCAGAGTTCGGAATGGTGTCTAAAGGGGTGATTTCGGAAGTCTGTTCAGAAACAGATGCATTTGGTTGGTTCGTCCACCCCATCTGAGCCATTAAATCCTCGTACAATCCAGCAATGGTCGACTGTTGTAAGGCCATGCCCGAATGTATATGCTTCACTTGCTTATCTTTCATGTTTTCTGATGAATTGAAGTTTTCTTTTGCCATACTGCTAGTGGTGAAATGAGCATCAATGGTAATATCCTGTTCACTCATTTCAAAAGTAGTATCATTTTGATTGTTGAACATTCCTGAATTGTTCGGAATTGGGGGGGAATTCACTTTTGCATGTTATTGATTCATTACTTGTACATGATTTTTTATAATCCTTATTTTTGCTTTTCTAAAATAGTTAAGATTTTTTAATTTTGAACATGATTTGCATACAGTTCTAGACGCTTAATAATTGACTTATGTGCCAGGTAAATGGTTCGCCATTAACCCTACATCTAATCATTAATATTCCTCCCATGACACTTATTTTTTATATTGCCCGAAAAAATATAACCTATTTATGTGGAATTTGAAGGTATGGTTGATCTGAAAAAGGCGGAAATAATTTGAAAGTAATATTGCAGTAAAACATGAATAGGAAGAGGGGAGACGGATGGGGTTTATAAACTAAAAAAGTGTATTTGGTATTTAATTAATTAAATGGCAGTATAATTTTTCATCAAAGAAATCCCGAACATACAAGGATTTAAAAAGAAATTTGTTTATTTGGGATTCATAGTTTGTAATAAATTTAGACAATCGTGGTCGATTTGGCATAAGAAAGAGCTTTCGTGCTGATGAAGATTTTCCAATATGCCCTATTGGTGGCGAAGATACAACTTGGAAAAATGGAATCATTAATTTCTATTAAAAATAAAACAAGGGTAGATTCTACCCTTGTTTTATTGGCCTAATCTCGTCTTTATTAAATTTGCATTACCTTTCCACTTCGCTTTATTTCAAGCTTTTTATACGCTAAAACTGAACCAAACAGTAATACACATGTAATTAATGAACCTAACGGCAACATCCCTACGACTTTTTCTGGAAAGATGAACGGGAGCAGTGGAAAAGCGTAGACTGCTGGGATACGGATAGCAACAATACGTAACAGAATGTACATTAATATCATATCTATCAGCGTTAGCAATATCCACGAATCAAGAGTGAAGTACAATAGCGTGCCGACAGTCGCAGAAATTGTCAATACCAGACTCTGCTTAAAAGCTACTTTCCCATTGTACATAGGCTTCTGCAGTGATTCATAAACAACGACAAGAATTGGCGGGATAGCTGCCAGTTGGGGATACCCCACGGCCCAAGTCAAACTAATCCAGATGAAGTTCAACACTAAAAACACTACCATGTACTTATAATGTATCTTTACTTCCGCCTCAATTCCGTTATTTAATCTAAATATAAGAACCCCAAGCATCAGTATGAAAGTAAGAATGGAAGTCGATATAATAAATGACCATCCATCAACATCTATCACAATTGGCAGTAGCCCTGTTGCAATAGATGGTGCTAGGTTCGATTGAATAAGACGCAATAAGAGCATCAAAAGCACAAGTGCGATACCTACTTTTCCTACATAAAAAATTGGTAATAAATTAACCATAAATCCAATGACAGCAGTGAGAGAAGGGGCAAAAAGAATCTTGGATGGGTGCCTGATCCATCCGGCTTCCCGATATACCCACATGGCAATTGCCATTGCAGCAAGTTCCGGCAAAATAATTTGATGATTATTCAACAGGACTGAAGTCGTAATCATGGTGATAATAAATGTAATAGCAATGACATACGAAATAATTGTTACATTCTTTGAAACCGCCGTATTCACGAGCAACTCTCCTTTTTTTACATAAGAAACCAACATGGCTACGCCTTCTCGTAGCCACCATCTACCATGAAAATGAATGGCTGCATCAGCTATCGTATAGCCCGTTTATACATGGTAAATGATGTAATTAACAATACAACCAGGTCGAAAGTTTTTTTGGTGGATCTTCAATGAAGATACCCTGAATAAGAAACTGGTTTGTGACAGTATAGAAGTACCATCTACTGTGCCCTAAGCACGTATATAAAAATTTCGAAATATACCTACTGTCATTTGTATTGTTAATTTATCTTTGAGGTGGTTTTCCAATGGAAGCAATGATTGAAAGGTGTGCAGGACTAGATGTACATCAGGAAACTGTAGTCGCTTGTGTATTATATGGGCCTTTAGAGAAAAGGCCAAAAAAATCCATTGAGTCTTTTTCAACTGCGACGGATGGGTTACTTGAATTAAGCGATTGGCTATCGTCTTTTCAAGTAACGGATGTGGTGATGGAAAGTACGGGTGTTTTTTGGAAACCAGTGTGGAATATACTGGAGAGTCATTTTCAACTGGTGCTTAATGCAAAGCATGTTAAAAATGTTCCCGGACGTAAAACGGATGTCAAAGATGCTGAATGGCTTGCCAAGCTGCTGCGCAGTGGACTAATTGAAAGGAATTTTGTGCCATCGGAAGATATTCGCAATTTACGCGATCTAACCCGGTATCGGAAAAAAACTCATACACCAACGTACTGCTGAGCAAAACCGTATTCACAAAATCCTACAGGACGCCAATATCAAGCTTACATCTGTTTTTTCTCAAATATTTGGTGCATCCGGACGACGTATTCTGGAAGCTATTATAGACGGCGAAAAAATTGAGATAAAGGATCTTCAACAAATGGTACATTGGAGAACGAAGGCAAGCATTCCGGATATTGCAAAGGCTATTAATGGCCGTATTCGCCGTCATCATCGTGATATGTTGAGATTTCATTGGGATCATATGATTTATTTAGAACAAACCATTAAGCAATTGGAAGAACAAATTGATCAGTGCCTAACCTCATACCGTAAAGAAGTTGAACTATTGGAGACAATCCCTGGTGTCAGTGAATCCGGTGCAGCCACTTTTATTGCAGAGATGGGTGTAGATATGTCGGTGTTTCGATCGGCTAAACACCTTGCTTCCTGGGCAGGTGTAAGTCCGGGAAATAATGAGAGTGCCGGTAAAAAAAAAGACAGTAAATCAACGAAAGGGAACAAGGCATTAAAGACAATGGCGGTAGAGTGCGCGCTATCTTCACTTAAGCAAGATAATCGAATTTCTGCACACCAAAAAAGGATTATGAAGCGACAAGGGAAAAAGAAAGCACGAATGGCTTCGGCTCATTTAATTTTAACCATTGCTTACAACATCTTACAAACGGGAGAACCATATAAAGAACTAGGTCCAAATTATTTACAGGAACAGAAACAAAAGAAGGAATTAAAAATGATTGAATACCTAAAAAGAAAAGGATATAAAGTAACTTCATCAGAAGGGCAAACAGCTTAGACAGAAATCATTCATTGGAATTATTTCAATTTTAAGCCCTTCAAAAAAGTTGAAATATGAAGGGCCTGGTTTAGTATTGTCATTTTTAAGGAGTTGTTTTCATACAAAAACAAGGATGAAAATCTCACCCTTGCTGTTCGTTATTTATTGACCTAAGCCAGCTGCCTTTAACGAATCGGTGTCGATACCGTTGTTGCTGACCAATTTTCCATTGATTACAACGGCTGGAACAGATTTTACGTCGTATTCTTTTGCTTTTATTTCACATTCGAGTGTGTCGCATTTTTTGTTTAAATCATAAACCACTACTTCGCAATTGTCACAAGCTAAATCTTTCACTTGTTGCACATCACCTTCACAAACACTGCAACCCGCCGTAAATACTTCAACTAATCGTTTTGCCATTTTTAATTCACTCCTTGAAACTTTTTAATAATTGGACATTCGCTTTTTGAAATCCCAGAACCAGGACACTTTTCGGTCAAGTCTTCAAGTAATGTTTTCATATGCTTTAAATTATGAATTTTTGTTTCAATTTCTTCCATTTTATTTATTGCAAAAGCGTGCATTTCCCCTGAACGAAACTTTTCATCATTTGAAGCAGCTAAAATGTTTTTTATTTCCTCGAGGGTAAACCCTAAATCCTGCGTTCGTTTGATGAATTTAATATCTTCTACGACTTCTAGAGTAAATTTTCTATAACCTGATTCCGATCGAGGTGGCTCAGAAATTAAACCACGCCTTTCATAATATCGAATAGTTTCAATATTGACGTTTGCTTTTTTGGCTACTTGGCTTATTGTTAAACCTTCCATTTCATCCCCCCTCAGTTATTAGTATGTACTCTCGACTATGGTACAGGGTCAAGAGTAATTTTATCTTTATTATTAATGTTTTTCCGTCGGTTTTTATGTTGTTTTAAAATAAGCTTGCAATGGTGATTCTCTCCATACTTTCTTGACAATTAAATAGTAGAATAATAGATGTTTAACAATTTACTAAAAGGAGTGGAAAGTATGCAAAAGAAATGGATGGTTATCTTGACTTCGGCCATCACTTTAGGTTTAATATTTACTTTTATTCAATGGGTCAGTACATCAGAGGCACAGCAGAGCTTAAGTAAGCCGAAAAGTAAGTATGCGAATATTGAATCGCCTAGTTTAGAAACGTTGACTGGGAAAGAGGACAATGGAATAAAAAAATACGAGTTGACAGCAGAAACAGTGACTCAAAAATTCACAGATGGATTCAAAGCAGAAGCATGGGGATTCAATGGCGGTGCGCCTGGACCTACCTTGGTTGCTGAGGAAGGGGATACAGTAGAAATTACTGTTCATAATAGCCTGCCTGAAGCAACATCTGTTCATTGGCATGGTCTTGAAGTACCAAATGATATGGATGGGGTTCCTCTAGTACAGGATTCGCCGAAAATTCAACCTGGTGAATCTTTCACGTATAAATTCACCTTGGAACAATCAGGAACCTATATGTATCACTCCCATACCAACGTTTCAAAGCAGGAGTTAATGGGTCTTACTGGCTCATTTGTTATTAAACCAAATAAACAAAATCAACAAGTGGATAGAGATATCGTCATGATGTTGCAAGAGTGGACACTTGATGGCGCTGGTGGTCACGGGGACATGAACATGAACGCTGAACAAGAACATCGGATGGGTACAGAAGAGTACGGTATGGAAGATGCAGAAAACGAAACAGGAGTCTATAAAGTCGACCCAATGGGAATGGAACCGAATATGTTTACTATCAATGGGAAATCCTACCCCTCAACAGAACCTATCGAAGTCAAAAAAGGCGAGACTGTCCGTATACGTTTTACAAACTTAAGTGGTAATTCCCATCCGATGCACATGCACGGGGATGATTTTAAAGTGGTTGCGGTAGACGGCAACCGGATTAATAAGTCAGCACAACTTGAAAAAAATACGATTAACGTTGCAGCGGGAGAAACGTGGGATATTGAATTCACCGCTGAAAATGTCGGTACATGGCCGATTCATTGCCATAAACCACATCACACGATGAATGCTAATGGTGAAACAGGCGGTATGTTTACCACCATCGAGGTTACAGAGTAATCTTTACTGAAAACAAAACAAGTATTGCCTTTCAACGAGTTTATCTTTCATCATCTTGTATTTAAGTGTTTATATGAAAGAGCTGGATCTAATGGGTCCGGCTCTTTGCTATATTGGGTTTATTCATTAATTTGTCTTATTTAAATCATTTGCCTTTTAAAAAAGGTGAAGATCTATAACAAAGGGATTAATATGCTCTAAATCATAGAGCGCGGGATAAATGAAAAGCTTTGGCAGTTTGTCTTTTTGAGAAATGAGTATTACATTTATATGTTTACATTTTACCGTACGGGGGTATTGTATTATAATAAGTAGATAATAATTTGGGAAAATTAAAGATGATTCCCTGAAAGGAGAATATAAATGGCTAAATTTGAAGAGGAAAATCATAACGCAGATACTAATCAAGATGATCACCGGTATCATGATAGTCATCATTACCATCATCGAATGGAAGAAGAGCAAAATAATAGCCATTCTGAACATGATGTGCACAGTCATCACACCGATGATCATGAAGGCCATGCGGACCACAGCAGTGGAGAACATAAGCATCATGATCACAACTACGGTGGCCACCACCACGATCATGGGGGGCACAATCATCATAGTCACGTACACCATGATCATGGCGATATGGTCAGTGATTTTAAGAAAAGATTTTATATATCCCTGATTTTCACGGTCCCCATCCTGATTTTGTCGCCGATGATTCAAGATTTTATCGGTGTTGACTGGGGTTTTCCGGCTGACCAATACATCTTGTTTGCCCTTGCGACATTTGTTTTCTTCTACGGTGGCTGGCCGTTCATTACTGGTGGGATTAGTGAGTTGAAAGAGAAAAATCCGGGCATGATGACACTGATTGGCCTAGCGATCCTCGTCGCGTATGGTTACAGTTCACTGACTGTTTTCGGCTGGGAAGGCAAGGATTTCTTCTGGGAACTTGCCACATTGATTGACATTATGCTGCTTGGTCATTGGATTGAAATGCGGTCAGTGATGGGGGCATCGAATGCACTTGAGGAACTGGTTAAACTAATGCCGAGTGAAGCACATAAGCTTGATGAGAACGGCGACGTGACAGATCTGCCGACAGCAGAACTCAAACACGATGACAAAGTGCTGGTAAAACCGGGTGAAAAAATCCCAGTCGACGGAACGATTTACGAAGGCAATTCAGCGATTGATGAGTCGATGCTGACCGGTGAATCAGTTCCCATAGAAAAGAATAAAGGCGATGAAGTGATTGGTGGATCTATCAATAAAGAAGGCTCAATAAAAGTAACGGTTGAGAAAACCGGTGAAGATTCCTATCTATCCCAGGTCATTACACTGGTCAAGGAAGCACAGGAGTCCAAATCAAAAACGCAGGATCTGACTAACCGTGCTGCCAAATGGCTGTTTTACATCGCTCTCGCATCCGGGTTTATCACTTTATTTGTATGGCTAATGCTTGGATATTCCTTTGATGTTGCACTTGAGCGGATGGTCACAGTGATGGTCATTACTTGTCCGCATGCGCTTGGGCTGGCAGCACCATTGGTTGTGGCGGTGTCAACATCCATTTCAGCCAAACAGGGACTGCTTATTCGGAACCGTGCCAATTTTGAAGGGGCACGAAATTTGAATGCCGTTGTATTTGATAAGACAGGTACCCTGACCCAAGGCGCATTCGGTGTCACCAATATTGTGCCGAATGACGGCTTCGAGGAAGATGAAGTGTTATCATGGGCGGCAAGTCTTGAGCTAAATTCAGAACACCCGATTGCGGCCGGCATTGTCAGCTCGGCAAACGAAAAAGATCTTGAACTGAAAAAAATTGAGGAGTTTGAATCCATTACCGGTAAAGGAATCGAAGGAAAAATCGAGAGCAAAAAAGTAAATGTCGTAAGTCCTGGCTATGTTGACAATAACAATATGGAATATAACCGGGATATGTTTGAGAAATTGTCCGAAGAGGGCAAAACGGTTGTCTTTGTCCTGTTGGATGATGAATTGATTGGAATAGTTGCACTTGCGGATATGGTTCGAGAAACAGCAAAAGAAGCCATTGCATCATTAAAAGAAAACGATATCCACTCCATTATGTTAACTGGCGACAATAAAAAGGTTGCGAATTGGGTCGCCAAGCAATTGGATATTGATGAAGTTTATGCAGAAGTTTTGCCCGATGATAAAGCTAATCAGGTGAAAACAATTAAAAACAAAGGCTGGGAAGTTGCTATGACCGGTGACGGTGTTAACGATGCGCCTGCACTGGCAACCGCTGATTTAGGTATTGCTATCGGTGCTGGAACAGATGTAGCCATGGAGTCGGCTGATGTCGTACTTGTCAAAAGCAATCCAAAAGATGTCGTATCACTGATGGACCTATCCAGAAAAACGTATCGCAAAATGGTTCAGAACCTTTGGTGGGCGGCCGGCTATAATATTTTTGCAATTCCACTTGCAGCAGGTGTGCTGGCACCAATCGGAATTGTGCTCAGCCCTGCAGTTGGAGCGGTATTAATGAGTCTGAGCACGATCATTGTTGCGATTAACGCTAAATTATTGAAAGCATAATAAGACCGGTAGCCCAGAGGCGTGTAGCCTTTGGGGCACAGTTACTAATACAAGAGTAAGAGAGCTGATACCAATACGCATCAGTTTTTACGGTGTTTTACAACTGCTATTTCTATTTCATCAATTTATCGTTTTTGGCGAGAAGCAGTACGCTAGACGGCTCGAGTCCAACGTACAAAATCTTTGTTCCTACCGTTGGGACGACGGGTAGAGCCTGCTAAGATAACTGGCGGTTACGCTGGTGTTCGCAGGAATCCCCCACTTCAAGCGTCAGCTAAGTGGTGGGTAGTTCAATTTCTATCCATTTAAACCTTTCATTCATGTCGTACACCATTTGTCTGATTTCTTCTGTCATCCGCATATGTTCCTGCATCATCTCCATCATTTGCTGGTTGTCTTTGGACATCATCATGTCCTCCCGGTTTGGCGGATAAGGATAATACCACATATTTGGCTGTGTATAGTACAACTTTATCACTCCTCCAATAGATATCACGTTATCCTATGATTGTAATAGGTTACATGTGTAAATATCAGGGTAATTACATAATGCATATAACCATTAATGATGGACAAAATAGTGAGGACTTATCGTGAAAGGAGAATGCCTAATGGGGGTATTATCAACATCACCAACAGCTATGGATAAGTGTATTGAAGCGTGCCTTAAATGCATGAGAGCTTGTGAAGAGTGTACGACGGCTTGTTTACAGGAACCGGATGTACAGGCTCGGGTGACATGTATCCAGACGTTAAATGACTGTGCGGAAATATGTGCGCAGGCGGGGCAATATATGTCCAGAAGTAGTACATTTTCAGCCCAATTGTGCGGTGTATGCGCGAATGTCTGTGAACAATGTGCCGCAGAATGTGAAAAATTTAAAGATACCCATTGCCAAGAATGTGCAGCAATATGCCGGCAATGTGCAGAAGAGTGCCGGAAAATGGCCGGATGATCAAATCAGTTGCGTGCAGAAAGCGTTTAGTTTTCTGCACGTTATATTTTAGCACATCGTAGGTTTCCATTTGGGATAAAAGATAAAAAAAGAAGCCATTCCATGAAGAACAGCTTCCTTATATCTGTATTACTCTACAACCAATGTAGATTGCATGTCGGCATGTCCTTCACCACAAGGGACACTGCAGTAGATGGTGTATTCACCTGGTTCTTCAGGGGTAAAGGATGCTTCGCCTTCACCTTCTACATTCAGATCAAATTCGTCAATCGCAACCCCGTGCATGCCTTCTTTATTTGTAAGGGAAACGTTAACTTCCTCACCGGCAGCTACAGTGTATTCATCCTGGTCAAATTCGAAATTGGATGCTGTTATATTAAGTTCATTGCTGGCTGTTCCCGATGAATCGTTATCGGTACTTTCCGTATCACCCGAATCGCCGTTGTTACTTCCACCGCATGCCGCAAGAAACAAAACAAGCCCCAGAGCCAGCACTGCTAATAACCCTTTTTTCATTTTAGCCCTCCTCAATCATTCATATTATTTTATTTTCCAGTGCCAATTGTATTTACTGAATGTGCATTATTTATGGAGAAATTAAGACAAATAGTTGAAAAAAATGTGTCGTGGTTATTTTCCGTCAATAACCGACCCTGATAAGTCTAATCCTATAAAAAGAATTGCTAGGATAAATAATACCAAATAGGGATGTTTTAACACGAAAACAGTTGCTTGGCTGGATTGTTTTCGAATCAGATCTTCAGCCATATATAAAACGAGTAGTAATACCATGGTCACGAACAATGTCACTGTTTTAATGATGGCATCGGGGCTGGTTATAGCCAACATATCCCCAAGCATGGCACCCATCATTCCACCCATTAATCCGGAAAGCATACCGTCAATGACCGCCGGCAATCCGACAGGTATCCCGGCGAGGACTCCTGCTGTTAACCCAATCAGGATGCCATATAGTGTTGATACAAACAAGTTACCTTGGAGGAATACTCCCAAGATGGTTCCCATTAAGATGCCAGCTGTCATACCAACTGACATGGAAATAACCATTCCGCTCATAAGTGATAGCCACTTACGGTAATACGTGATGTAGGTGACGATGATAAGAACTTGACTAATAAAAAGTCCGATAATGAGAATTAATGCAAGAGACATGATTTCAACTCCAATCATAAGTTGTCCATAAAAATATATTCAGAACTGACTTAAATTATGTTTTACCCAACTAGGGTATTTGGTAAATGATAATATCGGTTATTTTACTTTGATGTTCTGTCACTTTTATTCATTGACAAATAATACGTAAGGGGGGTATACTATAAACAGAAATTGAAAGGAAGTGAGGCAGTTGGGTGAATATATGCATGACCATCCGGTAACACCCCGGACAGAGGATGAGAAAAATGCTGTCGTTAATCGCTTGAAGCGAATTGAAGGACAAGTGCGGGGTATTCAAAAAATGGTTGAAGAAGACCGTTATTGTGTTGATATTTTAGTTCAAATCAGTGCTATTAATGCTGCCTTGAAAAAAGTCGGATTTTCCGTAGCTGAACGGCATACAAAGCATTGTGTCAGTGATGCGATTCAAACCGGGAAAGGACATGAAGCCATCGATGAACTGATGGAGGTTATGAAGCAGTTTTCCAAGTAAGGGGGGTATCATCTATGAGTGAGGCAAAACAACTGAATGAAGTAAACCAGCAGCATACACAGCTTGGTGTAACGGGGATGACCTGTGCTGCATGTTCCAATCGTATTGAAAAAACATTAAACAAAATGGATGGTGTGGAAGCACAAGTTAATTTAACGACCAAAAAGGCAACTGTAGACTATGATTCAGAAAAAACATCCATTGAAGATATTACGAATAAAATTGAAAATGTCGGCTACGGTGTTTTAATGGATAAAACAGAATTAGATGTTTTTGGGATGACTTGTGCAGCTTGTTCTAACCGTATTGAAAAAGTATTGAATAAGCAAGAAGGCGTTACATCTGCCAATGTCAACTTAACAACAGAAACGGCATCTGTAGAATATAACCCAGGACTCACAGATACGAAAGCATTGATTGATAAAATCAAAAATGTGGGTTATGATGCGAAACCTAAAGCTGAAGCAGCAGAAAAGCAAACGCATAAAGAAAAAGAACTAAACAATCAGAAGACGAAGTTAATCATTTCAGCTGTGTTAGCTGCACCGCTATTAGTAACCATGCTGGTTCATTTATTTAATATGACTATACCAGCTATATTCATGAATCCATGGTTCCAGTTTGCTTTAGCAACGCCCGTTCAATTTATTATCGGATGGCAATTTTATGTTGGTGCCTATAAGAACCTTCGCAATGGCGGAGCGAACATGGATGTGCTTGTTGCATTAGGAACGAGTGCAGCTTATTTCTATAGTTTGTCTGAAGCAATCAGGACTATCGGCAATCCGGCGTATGAACCGCATTTGTATTTTGAAGCAAGTGCTGTCATCATTACGTTGATTTTATTTGGTAAATATTTGGAAGCAAGAGCAAAAACCCAGACAACGAATGCCCTATCCTCTTTGCTGAATTTACAGGCAAAAGAAGCTCGCGTTATAAGAGATGGCGAGGAAGTTATGACGCCAGTTGAGGAAGTTGTCGTTGGTGATCGATTAGTTGTAAAACCAGGTGAGAAAATACCTGTAGATGGTATGATTGTAAAGGGCAGAACCTCTGTCGATGAATCAATGATTACGGGGGAATCCATTCCAATTGAAAAGGACGTAGACGCAACGGTCATCGGCTCGACGATGAACAAAAATGGCTCGATTGAAATGGATGCAACGAAGGTTGGTAAAGATACTGCACTTGCATCGATTGTGAAAGTGGTCGAGGATGCACAAGGGTCGAAAGCACCAATCCAACGATTAGCCGATGTCATTTCTGGCTATTTCGTACCGATTGTTGCAGGTATTGCCATTCTAACATTTGTCGTATGGATTTCATTTGTCCAGCCTGGTCAAATTGAACCTGCTTTGGTCGCATCGATTGCTGTTCTTGTTATTGCATGTCCCTGTGCTTTAGGACTTGCAACACCAACATCCATTATGGTTGGCACAGGGAAGGGTGCAGAGAACGGAATTCTTTTTAAAGGTGGAGAACATCTCGAGCGTACCCATGAATTAAATGCAATCGTGTTAGATAAAACAGGAACAATCACTAAAGGAAAACCTGAAGTAACAAACTTTACAGGTGATGAGGAAACATTACAATTACTTGCGAGTGCGGAAAAAGGTTCAGAGCATCCACTTGCAGAAGCCATTGTTGCCTATGCAACAGAAAGAGATATTGATTTAGGTGAAGTAGATGATTTTAATGCTATACCTGGACACGGTATTAAAGCTACGATTTCCAACAATCAAATTCTTGTAGGAAATCGGAAACTAATGCAAGATCACCAAGTCGATGTTGGTGGTGCAGAACAAGAATTAATCGATTACGAAGTTGATGGAAAAACAGCGATGTTAATTGCTATTAATGGAAAATATCGCGGAATTGTTGCGGTTGCAGATACGATTAAAGAAACAGCACCACAAGCAATAAGAGAGCTACAAAAAGAAGGCTTAGGAGTTATCATGTTAACAGGGGATAACGAGCGAACTGCACAAGCAATTGCAAAACAAGTTGGCATCGACCAAGTAATAGCCCAAGTGTTACCGGAAGAAAAAGCGGATAAAGTAAAAGACATCCAATTACAAGATAAGAAAGTTGCAATGGTTGGGGATGGTGTCAATGATGCTCCTGCATTAGCAATCGCCGATATTGGAATTGCCATTGGAACTGGTACAGAAGTGGCCATTGAAGCTGCTGACATTACGATTCTTGGCGGTGAGCTATTGCTCATACCGAAAGCAATTAAAATCAGCCATGCGACGATTAGAAATATCCGTCAAAACCTCTTTTGGGCTTTCGGCTACAATACAGCAGGAATCCCGGTTGCAGCAGTCGGATTACTTGCACCATGGGTTGCTGGTGCAGCAATGGCATTAAGTTCGGTAAGTGTTGTTTCGAACTCACTTCGCTTAAAACGCGTGAAAATATAAAAAGATCAATTGAAAGGGGGTGAAAAGTTCATGGAGAAAACGTTAAATGTGCAAGGTATGTCATGTGGTCATTGCAAAATGTCAGTTGAAGGTGCATTGAATAAACTAGATGGCGTATCAGTAGCTGAAGTTAATTTAGAAGCGGGTAAAGTAGATGTTACTTTTGATGAATCAAAAGTAAATATTGATGCCATGAAAGAAGCCATTGAAGAACAAGGCTATGATGTTAGTGCCTAACTATAAACATGAAAAAGCTGGTTTTCTGTTTGGAAATCAGCTTTTTCATGTAAAGAATTAAAGCAAGGTTGGAAAAAGACAGCCATTGATAGGTGATGGCATTAATGATGCCTCAGCATTAGTCGGAGCCGGTATTGGCATTGCGATAAATGCTGGTACCGACGCGTTACCATTGAAATAATTGATGTCGTCTTAGTGAACAGTAATCCCAAAGTTAATATTTTGATTTATCCAAAGCTACGCTGATTGCGGTTTTACTAATTGATTATGGCCAAGGAATTGTACCAACGTTGACATACTTTTTACCACTGAATGACAAAAAGTGTACCAGTAAATGACAGGTTATTACCACCTCACATCCTTTGGGTGATTTAAGTTAAAAAGCAATACGTATTTTGAATTATAAGTGTTATACTTGTTGTACTTATTTGATAGATTGTTCAACAGGAACTGAATTCCACAATCGGGACATATTGTTGAAGATCAAATAGCTTCAAGACTCCTGCAATGTCTAAAACCATCATCCTTATAGACAGACCAGTCTCTTTAAATAGGGAATAGGAACAATTTCAGGTGGTTATATAATGGGGTTGAAAAGGGGATAAATAAATGATCACTGAAGAGCTAAAGGATATAAACTTGTTAAAGAAAAAGGTTTATTGTAGTAAATGTAATCGAAACACTAATCATGGGATTATATATAAACACAAAGAAGAGGATTATATAACAGAAGGCAATTTTTACATTCTTGAGGAATACTACATAATAAAATGTATGGGATGATGACCATGCGGGAATGAATCATGCAATTGAATTATATAAGGAAGGAAATATGACAGTGAGTACTATTTGTGAAATTACAAATGTGTCAAAGACTTCGTTATATCGACAACTGAAATTATCTTAATAAAAGTTTGTAGTCAAGCTTTAAAGGTTTGGCTATAAACCTTTTCCTAATAAGAAAATATAATCTATGAAAGGTTTATTCTGAAGAGGTAAATAAATCACAAGTTTTGTTCACAAGATTAAAAATAGTTCCTTTAAAGACATTTTATGCTCCTTAAAGGAACTATTAAAAAATATATTTGACGCCTCTTACCTATTAGTGAGAATGTGGGTAAATGCTATGGCCAATTAATGGGGAGCAATTCCTCTCATAAAGTTGGCAATATCTATCGTTCCCAAACATACCACTAGTTACGTCAGCTGTGCATAATAAGTATACATACCAGGCTTGGTGACAGTCACTATTGAAGAAATTTTTATACAAAATCCCATTATCATCATTACACTTATAATCAAAACCAACAACAGGTCCACCGGTACCAGGATCTGCACCGAAGACGGTTACCTCATCGTTATCATTATTGGTTGATGATGATTCAACAGCTTTTTGTAATGAATTAATTGAAAATAATCTTTTCAACTCATGTTTAGTACGTTTCTTAACGAGTTTCTTATACTCTTTAAATTTTTGTTTATTAGAGAACATGTCCTTCATTTCATTAGTCTCCGCATTTTTAAGCGATTCTACGTAACTTCTAAGCTTATCATGTTCATTCTCACTAATTCCTAACTTTGAAGTTGGAAACTTCACAATTGCTCTTAAAGTGTAAAGTTTTTCTCCGTTTTCTTTTGCTTCTTCCAAATCTTTTTTGTACATCTGCTGAACATTCTCATATTTTTCCTTCATCATATTATTCATAGATATATGCTGAAGAGAGTCGTGTTCACTTTCATCATAAGAATTAGCTAGAGCATTTAGTCCTGGTGCAAAAGTTAGTGTGATAATAGATAAGATTAATAAAAAAAAGATTTTTCTTTTTATTAGAAACCTCATATAAACCCACCTTTCCCATTTATTAATCAGTTACGTACCGATGATTATAGTATCAAAATAAATGTAAAAAGTCAAAACATTAAGTCATTTGACTTGTGGCAAATTCAACAAATAAAGTATATAAACCAATAATAATGATTAAAGAACTAGTTCCAATGATTATCCATTTTAGAGTTTTATGTTTTTTTTCTGTAATGCTAAAGAAAAGTATAAAACCCAAAGTTCCAAATATTATCCATGTTATTATTCCAAATGATGAATATAGTGGCCCCCAATCTATAACCCACAAGTAAACTATTAAAATGTGAAGGATTGATGTTAATATAATTAATAATTTCTTCATTTATTCGCTCTCATCCTTTCTATCTATGTTTTAAAAAATTCTAACAAAGTAAATCACTAATTACAAGGCATTCTATGCCCAAGCCCCCCTTTTATCTAATACTCTGTAATGATGTCGTATATAGTGTTGTTAACACAGAAATACCTTATGAAATATTTAGATAAATATTCAAGGTTCATTCTTGATCTGATCTGATACTATATGTATATAGGTAGGAAAATATGTATATAATCTTTCCCTACAGGACATAAGCTCCCCAACTAAAATTATTAAAAATGGAAAAAAACATCACTTCCCCATGAAAAAAGAAAAAGGTAATAGCTTAACCTTCCGAACTAATTCTTAAGAGGATTACCACATGGAGACCATTAATTCCTGCGTGTGTTTCATTTGACGCTTACGCTAAAAGGGAAACAAAAAGTTTGGGTCCTGATGGCAAAAATAACTTTAGAAGCCAAATCAAACATGCATTTTTCAACCATGATTTAGCTTTTCCTGGTTATAAAGTTACTTGTGGAAGTGTATAGATATCAAAGAATATTCTGAGCAGGATCGATGGAATGGATACCATTCTGAACTAAAGGAGATACAGCAGGCAGAATGAAACGAAGAGTGAAATTATTCTAACATGGTCTAGAAAGTCAACGAAAATGGATTAAATCCGTTCCATTATTTCAGCTAGCTTTTTGAGCAACTTCCCAATATGGCTACACGGCAAAGGAGAAAATTGCTCAATACCTGCCATGGTCAGCAACACTCCCTCAGGAATGCCACGTTCCAAATAAATCTAAATAAAGATACAAGGAATCCCCATCTTTTTATAGGTGGGGATTATTTTACGCTTACCCATAAAAAAGAGACCGGTTGAGGTGTTCTCCGCTGAAAAGAAACATCTTAAGCCGATCACTAAGAAAATAGCTTTTCTGATTATCAACTTAAGTAAATTAAGAATTGCAGAAAGGACAATACAGTGTTATGAATGACAAACTGTTCCAGCGTATTGTTAGAACGTTTATATGGTGCCAATGTTTGTTGTTGAAACTCTCCATTTCGTCTCTAGGGATACGAAGATGAAGTTCCCCGTATTCCGTTTTGAACGTGCGATCGTAAAAGCCATTACGGGAATTGCCGGAATAAACACCTTCTTGATCAATATGGCTCATAGTCTAAAAAGACGGTCAGTTCATGTTTAAAAAGCTGTTAATCGCAGTTTCCAGATGGAGACGAAAAACTTTTTTCAATATCTTGTTTTTGGGCTAGAGCTTCGATTAGTCTGTAGTAAGATGATTCATAGGGAAGACTTCTTTTCTGTAAATGTAGTCCGCTAACCTTTATTCTACAGGAAAGGGCTTCCTTTTTCTATGAACATCGTTTGGTTATATCTACTTACACAGAATATTGTACACTCTCTTAGACAAAGATTGGCACAATAAAATATTCAATAATACCAGCTAATAGTTGTCAACATTTAGGTCTAAAAAGTTCAAAAGAACATGTTATACTAAAATTGGACATGCCAAGTAACCTTACCATTGAATCGATAAGTTAGCAGTTACAGGTGATACATTGAAAGTTTTCGTTACACAACATAATGTCATTTATGTTGTGTTTTTCTCGTCATCTGATAGAATTGTAAGTGTAGAATCCAACATAATTTAGAAGGATAAGCGAATTGAAGAATCCAACATAATTTAAGGAGGGGGTCATTCATGATAGAATCCTTTTATATTTATTTACAAAATAAAGATTTAAAGGAAAATTCCATAAGAGGATACCTTCAGTCAGTCAAAGGTTATTTGAAATGGTTTGATGAATCAAAGGATGTTCCATTTCAAAAACTTCACCGAGAAAATGTACTTGAGTATATTTCCTTCTTGAAGACCGTTAAAAAATTAAATCCGAAAACAATCAACACAAAGTTGAGCGGCTTAATAAAATTCAATCAATTTCTGATGGAAGAGTACCGTGTGCAACCTAATGTAGTCATTGGAAAGAAGGATTTCGAAAGAGTTCAACAACAATATGCATCTTTATCAACATTAGAATATAAAGATGTGGAGAAGTTTCGTCAGGTTACATTGGATAACGATCATATGCGTTATTATGCTTTAGCTACGATATTTGCCTATGCTGGTTTAAGACTATCAGAAGCACTGGATTTGCATCTTCATGATGTTCATCTAGTGACGAGAGAAATTACGGTGAGAAATGGAAAAGGGGATAAAACGAGAATTGTATACATGAGTGAGAAGGTTCATGTAGCGTTACAATCCTGGTTGAAGGAAAGGAAGGAAAAAGAAATAGATAGTGATTATCTGTTTCCGAGTAATCGGAACCGGCGTCTTGATCGTACTGTTGTCAATACAGCATTTCAAAGATACGCTAAAGAAGTTGGTAAAAAAATCACCCCTCACGTGTTGAGGCACTTCTTTTGTTCCAATGCAATTGCCAAAGGCTTAAGTATTCATGAAGTGGCAAATCAGGCTGGTCATTCGAATATTCATACGACTCTGTTGTATACGAATCCAACTAAGACTGAAATGTTGGATAAAATGGATCAACTGTAACTCAAATTTGGCAATTGTTGGTGGGTAAATTTTTTAAACAAGTCCGTAAAAAGTAAGCATAAAATAAATGTTCTTTGGCCCGAAGACTTAAAGGGAACTTTGGGCGTTAATCATTATTGCTTAGTTTGTTATTTATAAATGCAGTCATATGCTTGTTTATTGGTTGAAGAGGTTGGTATGATTTTGTGATTTGGTGGACTATTAAAGGCTGAAATTCGAATTCCCATGGAAAATGACTCTTTAATTCTGGTAATACGTAGCTTATGTAGTCATCGAGAAGTTTGCATTTGTTGTTTTCCTGCATATTCATGATAAATTTAATATGTAGTTTGTGCCTCACTTTATAGATGTCGTGAGAAATGATGTCAAATTTCTCAAATGCATCATTTAATCTTGATTGAACTAGGTTCATGGAAAATTTATCCGTTTTAAAATAGACGGTTGTTTCACCAATTACTTGCATCATATTTATCACCCGATTAAATAATAGCATATTTAGTAGATATTGGTGTGTATTTTTTGAATAGTTTAGGTTTTTTGAAGGAAGAAGATATTTATCACGAAAAATATCGGGGATACGTCAGGATAATCGGCCACAATTACATTACAACAATTGCTGCAGGACCTGAAAGATGGTGACGTTATTTACGTTACCGACTTAGCACGTATAACCAGAAGTACACAAGATCTATTCGAATTAATTGATATGATTCGTAACAAAGGGGCCAATCTCAAATCATTAAAAGATACATGGCTGGATTTGTCCGAAGATAATCCTTATAGTCAATTTTTAATAACGGTTATGGCTGGAGTCAATCAGCTGGAACGTGATTTACTTCTTATGCGGCAAAGGGAGAGGATGGTAGAGCTTGCTAAAGAGCAGGGCAAATATAAGGGTAGAACAAAGAAATATCATAATAACCATGCGAGAATGGAGCATGCTATTGAATTATATAAGGCAGGAAACATGTCGGTTAGCACTATTTGTGAAATTACAAATGTGTCAAAAACTTCATTGTATCGCCAACTTAATGTGAAATGAAGAGTATCTTAACATGAAATTTGATTTTTTATTTTGACAAGCTCTAAGCTTCCTTATACAAGCTAGACTAATACTTAATCAGTGCTTTAACGGAGATTTATCTAAAAAAGTAGATAGAAGGTGCCGTCTCCAATTAAGAAAAGACGCTGGAGCGATAGGCATGCCTCCTGAAATATTGAACCGCAGAATATGTTAAAACGATATTAATCTCGTGAGTATATAAGAACAGATTGGATATTGGTGACGGTGGATATGCTCATCTTTATCATCATATTCGAATAAAGGGCGAGATCACACCAGAGCAACAAAAAGTTTAAGATGATACTTACTAAAATTATTATCCCGCAGTATAAGTACGAAGTGAATTGAGACATAAGTACCAAAGAAAATCGAATAATAAATAAAGAAATAGGTAGCTAGCGGGTCCTAGCATATATATGGATTTGTTTATATATTTATTAACTCGTTGTTTTTGGGTAGAATAAAATGATAGTAATATCAACGAAGAGGTGATAAAAATGAATAAAGAAAATAAGTTTTTTAATGCGTTAGAAGATATTTTTATTGGGGTTAAAGTAGAGGGTGTGGGAGGATATGTCAATTTACTTAATATTAAATCGCAATATTTCTCTAATATAAAACAAACTCTTAAAAATGATATAGAAAACACGTTAGCACCTATGCCTAGTTTTAGAGATGAGTTCTTTGATAAATTGTACACTTTTTTCAATAGATATTTTAGTGATTCAGGTGCAATATATTTCAATTATTCTCCTTTACATCAAAACATCTATGAAAGAGTATATACAAATAATAAAGACGTTGTTCTATTTTGGAAAACGAAAATGCTATATTACGTAAAATCAGAGATATTATTCCAGGATTTAAGTATTGATGTAGAAGGTAAGAAGTTTTTTATTGACACTTCTGAGTTAGAACATAAAAAGAATGATGAAAAGAAGGAATTAGTGTTTGACTTTGTAGGCGCTAAGGAAACCGGCAAGGAAACAATAATTACTTTAAGAGTTACATACTCACAAAATGGTAGGAAAACTAAAGAGGATGAATTATTAAAAGCGATTAATAAGCACGTTCAAAGTGATGTTCATAAACATGAACTATTTAAAGCAATACGTACTTTCAAGAGTCAGACTGAGTTTGACTACTTTATTAATAAAGACGCAAAAGGCTTTTTAGAAGAACAATTTGAAAATTGGTTATATCACTATATGTTTAAAGAAACGCGTAATAACTTTAATGAAGCTAGACTGAACCAAATAAGAGCACTTAAAGATATCGCATATAAGATTATTCATTTTATTTCTCAATTTGAAGATGAGCTAATGAAAATATGGAACAAACCCAAATTCGTTTTGGATAGTAACTATGTAATTTCACTATCAGAAATGGATGAGTCCTTGATTGATAAAATTAAAGAACACGATAACATTGATCAACAATATGATGAGTGGCTAAATAATCATTATATTAAAGATATCGAATTAGATAATATAGACCCGGAGAATTATCCATTCCTTCCTATTGATACAAAGTATTTCGATTCATTGAGGGAAGAAATTATTGATAGTATTACTAATTTAGATAGAAGTATGGACGGTTTACTTATTAAAAGCGATAATTACCAAGCACTCAACACGCTGAAAGACAAATACGATGACATTAAGTTAATTTATATAGACCCTCCTTATAATACTGAAGACGATGAGTTTATTTATAAGGATAAAATGAAGCATAGTAGTTGGTTAACCATGATGGAAAACAGGTTGGAAATAGCTAAAAATATGCTATCCGAAGATGGAGCATTAATTTGCCAAATTGATTATAAAGAAATACACAATCTAAAGCATTTACTTGCAGATATATTTGGCGAAGAAAATATTGTCCAGTTAATTTCAGTAAAGACATCTTCTCCTGCAGGGTTTAAAACTGTAAACCCTGGGCCCATAGACGTTACTGAATATTTGTTATTTGTGACCAAAGATAAGTCCAAATTTCCATTTAAAAAGATGTACACAAAAGTTGACTACGACAGCAATTATAACCTTTATATTGAAAATATTGATGACTCTCCAGAGCATTGGGAATTAACACCTATTATCGATAAATTTTACGAGGTTAACGAGATTGATGATAATAAAGAAGCCAAAGAGAAATGGGGCGATAAATGGAAAACTATCAGGGACATATTCATTGGTGATTTTGCGTTAGAAAATGCGGAAAGGATCGTAAGTAAACGAGATCCTCACAAACCAACTGATACGGTGAAGGAACTATTAAAAGATTCTAAGAACACTGAACAGGTAATAAGTGTGGAACGAGAAGATAATACCAATTTATATATTTATAAAGGTGGATCATTATCCTTCTATGCCAATAAACTTAAAGAGATTGATAAAGAACTAGTACCTACTGAATTATTGACAGATAATTGGACTGATATATCGTGGGCAGGTATTGCTAACGAAGGGAACATAGAATTAAAAAATGGCAAAAAGCCAGAACGTCTTTTACAACGAATTATCGAAATGACAACTGATTCTTCAGATGATATTGTAATGGATTTTTTTGTGGGAAGTGGAACAACAACCGCTGCAGCACATAAGCTAGGAAGAAAATGGATTGGTGTTGAGTTTGGTGAGCATTTTGAAGAAAAGACACTAACTAGAATGAAGAATGTACTAAACGGAGATAATACAGGCATTACTAAAAACCTAGATTTTCAAGGTGGAGGATTTTTCAAGTACTATACTCTAGAACAATATGAAGACACATTAAAGAATGCCATATATAAAGACGAAAATTTCACAATGTATAATGCAAACAAATCTCCATATGAGCAGTATATTTTTTTCCGAGATGAAAAATTGTCATTTGCAGTAGAAGGAGACGAAACTAATAATACCTATTCCTTCAATCCTGATAGAATTTATCCGAACATTGATTTACCAGAATCGCTTTCTAATTTAATTGGTGAAAGAATAATATCTAAAAATGATAACAATCTTATTTTAGAAAATAATCCACCAATCAATTTAAATGATTTAGACCTTCAATATATCAAACCGTTAATTAGGTGGTGAAATACTTTATGAATTTGACACTAAGTCAAGTAATTGATGATATTAATTATTATGACTTACCTGAAACATGGTATATCAATAACCTTCATCAATACTCAATGGAAAAAAACCTATATAACTATCAGGTCAATGCTCTTCAAAATGTTATTAAATCATTATATTTATATTATGAAAAATCTTTAGATTACTCACTAGATGAAGATTATAAAGACGTATCGAAAAGAAAAGGCAACTTAGGGTATATATATCAAAATAATAATGCCCCAGTTGATAAATTACATCTAAAGCGTCTAAAAAAGAACCAACATTTAATTGATATTTATGAGGATTTCTTCTCTTTCGAAAATGATAAAATAAACTTTGATAGGTTTAATAATCGTTTATCATTATGGATGGCAACTGGAAGTGGAAAGACCTTAATAATAGTAAAACTTTTTGAGTTAATACACCAATTAATACAAAATAATGAAATCCCATCAAAAGATGTATTATTTCTTGCCCCTAGTGAGAAGATTATCGAACAGACTAAGGCTCTAGTAAAAGAATTTAATTCAAATATTAGGAACAACGTCTATATCAATTTCATTAACCTTAAGGAGTATGAGAAAAATAAATTACAAAAGGCTCTAAAGTTTGAGGACCAGATTGATATTTACTATTACCGTTCCGATTTAATAAGTGATACTCAAGGCGATGCAAAGCTTAATTACTTACATTATGAAAATAACGGTAATTGGTATATAGTTTTAGACGAAGCACACAAAGGTAATAAAGAAAGTTCTAAACAACAAGCTTACTTTAATGTTATCTCAAGAAATGGCTTCTTGTTTAATCTATCAGCAACTTTTAGCGATTTATTAGATTATACAACTACAGCTTATAACTTTAACTTAGAGAAATTCATTAGCAACGGTTATGGAAAAAATATCTATGTTAGTGATTCGACATTTGACTTCAGTAAACGGGACGATGATACAAGTAATTACAAGAAAGAATTAATAGTAACAAAGTCTCTTATTACCTTAACTGCTTCTAAACTAGCATATGAAGTGAATGGGGACAATTATTATCATTCACCTTTAATGGTTACTCTTACTCAAACGGTTACTCAATCTGACTCAGATCTCCACTTGTTTTTTAAAGAGTTAAAGAATTTTGCTGGAGATAATTACTCATTAGAGATCTTCAAAAGAGCTAGACAGGAGTTAATAGACGAAATCACTAATAAAGAAACGTATATCTTCGAAAAAGAAAAAATAGATATGGATGTAAGCTTTATAGAAAATATTACTCCTAAAGTTGTATTATCGAAGGTTTTTAATGCAGAAACTCCTAGTGCTATCGAGTATGTATATGTTGATAATAAAAAAGAAATTGGGTTAAGGTTAAAGTCGTCCGAGAAATCTACTCCATTTGCTCTAATAAGAATAGGAGAGATATCTAATTGGAGAAACGAAATTCTCAGCGGTTACGAACATACTGGAAGCTATGATGACAAAAGGTACTTTGAACATTTAAACTCTACCCCTGATATAAATATCCTTATGGGATCGAGGTCTTTCTATGAAGGATGGGACTCAACTAGACCTAATGTTCTTAACTTTATTAACATCGGGAAAACTGATGCAAAAAAGTTCATCCTACAATCAATAGGACGCGGAATAAGAGTAGAGCCAGTAAAAAATCAACGTAAAAGACTAAAAGGCCTATATAATAATGGAGAAATTGACCAAGAAATTTTTGACCATTTGAAGGATAGTTCTCCTTTACTGGAAACATTATTTATCTTTGCTACAGAAAAAGATACTATAGAGAATGTTTTAAAAACAGTAGATGATCAAAAATCAGAAGGTACCCAAAAGAGAATTGAAATATCTAAGAATTCTCATGTATATGAGTTGCTTATACCTAAGTATGAAAATACTCCAAAAGATAACTCAAAACTTAAGAAAATAAAAATTCATAGTAATGATTTGAATCGTTTTATCAAAGATATTCAATCAACCCCTTCGAGCGTGTTAGCTCTAGAGTATGGCCTTAGCTATAACGAAGTAAAATACTTCAACCACCTAAGTCAAAAACCTAAAGATCTTTTCGTTGAAGATGAAAAATATACTTATAAAAACTTAGGTTTGATATATCGCAAAATTAAACAATACCTAAGGTCGCAAGACCAAAAACTTAGTAATTTTAAGCAGCTTGATGATGAGAATGATTTAGTACACTTTAAGCATATTAAAGTAAATGAAGAAGATTATAGGGAGATACAACATAGAGTTGATTCAGTTAGAAGCTACGTTGATAAAGAAAGGTACTCAACGGAGCAATATATTGAATTGTTAGAAGAAGGCTTAATTAAGAAAAAAGCAGAATATAGAGACTTAACAATAAAATACATTAACTCGCACTTCTACTATCCGCTTATATATAGTAACAAGGAAAACGTAGAATATATTAAGCATATTATTAATATCCCAAGTGAAGTTAATTTTATAAAAAACCTTGAAACCTATATTAAAAATAACTCTGATAAAATTAATCAAAAATATGAATGGTGGATGTTTAGTAAGCTAGATGAATCACTAGATGATGTATATATACCTTACTTCGACAATGGCGAACCTAAGAAATTTAAACCCGATTTTATATTCTGGCTTCGTGAAAAAGGTAGTGATGGTTACAGAATAATCTTTGTTGACCCTAAGGGAACAACACACGCAAGTACTATTAATAAGGTCGGTGGATTTAATAACATTTTTAAGAATAAAACTTTTAAAAAGGAGAGATATAATGTCATTGTAGATCTTGTTTTATATAACGAGGATAACCCATTTAATGATGGGTACTATGAACACTTCTGGTCTAATAATATAGAGGACATATTTAAGTGTGAAGAGTAGAAAAACTATCTTTACGATCGCAACATATGCGGCCGTTTTTTTGGTGTGCCCCACAGTTGCACAGTCTAGGTGGTTTAAATCCACACGATAACTTTTCCCTTTTAAGTGTCGTAGCCAAAGCAAGGTCCCCGCCCTGAGGGGGCAGAATTGACAGGGTGTCCTCTGCAAAGGGGCATCTGAAAGGTCTGCAGGCAAAGTCCAGCCCGGAACAACATGTGAACCAGAGGTGGCGGCGATGTTGGGTGATCCGCCCGAAAAACGGGGAAACCTATGCGAAAGGCATACTCTGTGGGAAAATTGGAAAAGGGAAACGACCCATAGGGCACATCGACGTGATTAGGGTCTGGATGGATGGAATAGAATGTGTAATTACTGGGGGGAGAACTGTAGGTCCTATTGGTAAACTTCAATAGGTAGGGGAGGTATAACCCTAAAGGGGAAAGCCAAACCAATGGAACTGACGAAGTGAAAGCCGGATGCGGAAAAGCTGCACGACCGGTTTGATGAGAGGGCGGAGGGTGAAAGCCCTCCTCCTACTCTACTCTATATATTTTCTACATACTTAAGGTTTGAGGGAATAGGGGATAGGATGGTTGTCCTGGAACAGCCAATGGCCATATCATAAAAGATAACTGCTGATCTTCACCATTCGCTGAGCGGGGTTATATGTAATTTAGCATATTCTTTTATTACGTCAAACGGTACGGACCCAAGTTCAAACCCTTTACCTTTGAGTCCTTTTTTAGTTTCATCCCAAATATTATTATCCTTAATGGAATCCGAAAATTCATGCCCATCCTATGTCAATGAAGCCATAACATATCCAGCTTGATCTAAGATTTTTAGATGATATGAAACAAATTTCACGGTCTGAATTATCTTGAATTTTAAGTTCTTTTCGATCGTCGTTATTTTCAACTAATAATAACAATCGCCTAACTAATTCCATATCTCGTTTCGCGATAAACTTCTTAGAAATTCATTCGGGAGGTTGAGCGATGACCCTGAAAGACAAAAGAATAGAGTGGAAAGCGCGATATGACACTTGGAAAGAAAGCGGGCAAACGATTGCGGAATGGTGCCGTAACCAAAAAATCAAAGTCCACCAAATGTATTATTGGGTGCAGCGATTTGAAAACGATAGGATTCCTGCCGAACCGGAACCAACACAATGGCTTACCGTCCAGGTGGACGATGAATCCATATCCTCTGAAGGACAGGGTCCTATCTTTATTCATTTTGACGCCATTTCGAAGTGCGGTGTTTATGGCAGAATAAAACTACATAACTCGGCAGTGTAAAAATACACAACTGCCATTATAAAAAAAGAGCCTTGCCAGTCATCCCAAAATCTATTAACCTCCTGCATGTAAAGTCCAATAAACATGGGGAGGAATGAAAGGATGCTAGCAATGACTTAAGTTGACAGTATCCTTTTGAATTTTCGGTGCCTGTTTCCTACTATGTAAAGTTTTATTACAGTGAGAAGCAGGCATCATTAAATAAAAAGGCTTCTCTAGTATTATTCTCTTTTAGCTCTTTTAATTCCTTAATAACACCTCTATTCGTTTTTCTTTTTTGTTAATTTCCCTTGTAATCTTACAATAAGGAGTGAAGGGTACTTTTTATGGAAAATTCGTTTGTATGCAGGAATTCGGCATTCCATGTCGAACTTTATTCCTAAAGATAGTAAAGACAGTTACTATGGCACAAGGAGAACAATCATATGCAAACTGAATACTTGAAAGAAGCTTATGGGCTATTGTTTGAAATTGAAACTAGGGTGAGACAGTACATTGAAAGAACCATGCAGGACACTTATGGTGTAGGATGGTAAATTGCAGCACCAGCCTTCAAGAAATATAAAATCTCCACTAAGCGTTTTGATTCTTTCCATTACCACGAACTTATGTCCATGTTAGGAGCATATTGTCACTAATGAAGAAAAAATGATATTGCAGGGTGCACATAGGTTAGTTATGGAATGAATATGTCCGTTCATCACAGGTGTCCTAAAGCCATCCGAGATAAAGAGCAGCACACATACCGTTTCCTTCCAGGTTTGTCAGCATTTCTTCCTGGACGTAAGTTGGTTCTTTTGGTACAAGTTTACTCAAAAATTGCTTTAGTAATATTGGGATTCTTCTTGTTCAGCAATACGATCGGGTCATTTTCTGGATAAATGATTCAAACAATTATTTCAAAAGCATTTGTGAAGTGAAATTCTTGTTGATAATTACAGGTTGAATATTAGGAGGTATGACTATATGATTAGAAAATTAATCTCTATAAAAGGTGTAGGAAAGTATGAACATTTTAACGCCAGTGATATGAAAACAGGGTCGCTATTTGACCGTTTAAATGTTATTTATGCTAATAATGGTAGTGGAAAAACTACCTTATCAGCTATCTTCAAATCCTTAGAGGATGGAAATCCGAATATCATAAATGATAGAAAAACTATCGGTTTTGAAAAAGACCAAGAAGTATCAATACTTGGTGAAGATGTACGGTATGATTTTAAAGGAAATAAGTGGCGTAATACCTTAGATAACCTAGAGGTTTTTGATACCTTCTTTATTAATAATAATATATTTTCTGGGTTTGAGGTTTCTCCGGACCACAAAAAAAAACTACACCAATTTGTCATTGGAGAAAAGGGAGTTAAACTATCAGAAAATATTAAGCAAAATAAGGAGACAATAGCTGAAGATAAAAAGAAACAAAAAGAAATTGAACTTGAAATAACCAAAGTTATTAAAGAATTTAAGGTTAAGGACTATATTAAGGTGGGTTCGGAAGAAAATATTGACCAGAAAATAAACTCTAAAAGTAAGGAAATAGAACTGGCACAACAACAAGAGCACATAAAAAATACAGAAAAGCCAAAGTTGGTTCCTAAAATAAAGTTGCCAATAGACATACAGCAATGTGAATCAATTATTGGTACTAGCGTAGAAGATATCGATAATGAGTACATACACAACGTCCAAGATCATATACATAGTTTAAAGTTAAATAACATGGAAAACCCCGAAGGTTGGATAAGAAAAGGTTATCTTTCAATTGATCATGAAGAAGAAAAATGTCCATTTTGTAGCCAAGAATTAACTAAAGTTCAACACTTAATCACTTCTTATAGACAATTCTTCAGCGAGAAATATAACAAAATTAAAAATAAGTGTGAATTAATTCTTGAAGATGCGGAAAATTATAATTTACAGTTTGAATTAGAGAAAAGCTTATCCGAACTTACTAAAAATAAAAGCCTTTTAGATTTTTGGACACCATTAATTCAAAACGAAGCTGCTGCCACTGTATCCCTGGAGAAAAATAATACTGATTTAAATGAATTATATAATCGAGCTAAACAAGATTTATATAAAAAGTTAGAGACCCCCCATATTTGCATGTCAACTGAGAGTTTTGATTTGCTTGATCATGAAATAAAGGCCTTCAACAGCTATATTGAAGAGTTTAACAAATTGTTAGGGACAATCAACCCTGAAGTTGATGACCTAAAAAACTCAGAAAGGGACTTAGAGGGATTAGAAAAGGAGTTAAGAAAGCTAAAAGAAATTAAAGAACGGTTTAAAGACCCTATTCTAACCTATTGTAATGAATACATCGATTTAGAGGAAAAAATAAAAATCTTAAATGAGAAAAATAAGGAGATGAAAAAAGACCTGGATGATTACTCTGTAGAGATCTTTGAAAAATATGGTGAAAAAATAAATGACTACTTAAAGCAATTCTCCACGGGATACAAAATAAAAAATATAAAAAGTACGATTGTTGGTCGAAGCACAGAGCCTTCTGTTAGTTATGTTTTAACCTTAAATGATGAGGAAATCTCTTTTGAGAATTTAAATGGAAAAATTCAGGCCTCAAAGGCATTAAGTGAGGGAGATAGGAGTACCTTGGCTCTGGCATTCTTCCTTGCAAAATTAGATATAGAAGAAAACATAGAAAATAAGGTTGTTGTATTTGATGATCCTTTATCAAGTTTTGATAGTAACAGAAGGAATAAGACCGTAAATCTTTTGATCGACAAGAGCCGAAAACTAAAACAGACTTTTATATTGAGTCATAATGATTCATTAGTGTTTAATATCTATGAAAAGGCTTCCCCGAGTATGTTTACTATATTTAATGGGAAATTAGAAGACTTAGACCAAGATGACATGGAAGATCATATGGAACATCGATATTTTACTCAATTAAAGAAAATTGAATCGTTTTGTGAAAACCCAAAATTACATGAGAGTATAAATGAATTTCGAGGGTCAGTTAGAATAGTTCTTGAAGACAGTATTAAATTTAGATATAGGAAATATCTAAAAAAACAATATACTGACAGTGCTGGTCAACTAATCGGCCCTCTAAATAATAAAGATGGCTTGGGAAAGATGATCAATCTTTTGGAGGTTTCAATTTGCAAATTTAAGGAACCAAAAGAGGAAGTAATATCCGAACTCAGGGAATTAAATGAATTTTCAAATCCATCCCATCACGGAAGCATTGAATCAGCACACAGAGATGAACCACTAACCATTGATGAGCTAATAACATTTTTAAAGCAAACCTTAGACGTTGTTTATGAAAAATTATAATTCTTAAAAGTTAATTTTGGCTGATGAATAAATAGTCCATAAAAGTCAACTTTAATTCATTATAGTTGCTCAAATTTGGTCACTGGAAATTTATAAACACATACATTTGTGTAGCATTTAAGTTTTTCATGAATGCTCAAAACGTTGATTTAAAGGGATTTATCATTTTTAAGCAAAATTGATATCATCAGATATGAAAGGGGCGGCATGATGTAAGTAATCGCTCAGACCCATTGATATGAAAGTCTTTTGTGACCACAACATAGTGTTGTGGTCACATTTTGTGTACCAGGCATGTGCACATTTTATAGGGTCAAGTGCCACCCGAAGGCAGTAGTAGTGGTTAAGCAAGTCCTTCCAAACCACCCATTTGAATTTTCTATTTATTGTACTTTATATAAGCTATTCACAGAATTTGACTGTCTGTCTTGAATAAAGACATAAAATAGTACAACTTGCCATGTTGTTGAGCCAACTATGACACCATTTTGAGCCACCTGTGACACACGGACAGAGCCATATCTATAAATCCTAAAGTAGTAGTTACTGCCGAGCCATAAGGTTTGCCAAGCCCACCACCCTTGAACTTGTTTGTATCCATGGTAATTCTCTTGTGGCGGATGGTAAAAAACAACCTATAAGGGCTCCATCCATCCGTATCGCCAGCTTACCATGGACAAGCACTTCTAAGTTCCGCTGGAAGGGGCACGGTGGTCAAGGGCAAGCAGCTCCGCAGTGGTTAAGCACATTATCTTAGAAAACAGTAGATCACCCTTTATCATAATTGGCTCAATTTCACGTCATCGATTGAAGTTAGTATAAATAGTTGATACACCAATTGAGCCATGTTTGAACCAAACACAAAGGTGGAAAGGGCAGCGTTCACTTTCGCTGAAGCATATAAGGTTAGGAATCTTTTAAGCGTAAGAAAAATGTTTATACTTTCTTTAGTCTTAATGTTGGGTTGGGTAGGTTTTTCTTCGGGAACTCTCCCTAAAAAGCTTGATCCTATTGCTCCTGATAGCGTTTACTATAATGGAAAAATTATCACAATGGATTCAGATTCGTCTATAGCTGAAGCTGTGGCTGTCAAGGATGGTAAAATTATTTCAGTTGGGACAAATAAAGAAATTAGCAAGTTGAAAGGACGTCAGACTGAAACCATTAATTTAAATAATAAAGTCATGTTACAGGGTTTTATTGATGCTCACAGTCACTTACCTTCTTCAGGATCTGCTAAGCTGTTTCAGGCCGACCTACAAGGACCGCCAGTTGGCCCTGTTGAAAATATAGATGACCTCATCGCAGCGTTAAAGGAGGAGGGGGGAAATACTTAATCAACCGTCTTTCGTAGGTTTTCTAAACAAAATAATATTGAATATTTTCCCCTGAAACTTAAAAACAATTATGCGCTATTTAACGACCTTAAGATAATTGATCAAACCAGCTGTACCAGAAAGCGATTTCAGCGGTAACGTTGCATCTTCTTATAGAATGTTAACATGTCTAGGACCCAACCCCCCCCTTTTCGATACGCCGAACATTTACGTGCTAACATAACATTTATTATACAGTAATCCATAAATTAGCATTTTTAAGAATCGTTGTTTAAACCCTAGAAATTTTGAGATAAAACGAAATAAACTCTATACAGTGAAAATTTTATAGGTTGTTTCAATTGTTTGTTTGGATAAGGTAAGCAAAATTGACCACGGAAATGACTGAAATTTAGTATGAGCTAGTTTAAAGGTATGCATATCAATCAGTCGGCTAATATAGGGGGGGCGGCTCCGGAAGAACTGATTTGCAAAAACAGAATAGATGGGAGGTTTTGTGGTATGAATAAATTCCTCGAATGGCTTATCGCCTCCATTTTATTTGCATTTATTGGTTTAGTAGTTGTACTTAATGTTGAAAGTTGGGCGAGGCTGTCTGGAGAGTTAAATAGAAACATAATATTAACTGGAACTGCATCAACATTTGCTCTGGTTATAATTTCCTTTTTATGCTTGTTCGAGGCAAATAGTGAGCGTAAAAAATCAATAAGGGCTGCACCTCAATTGGGCCTGATTGCGTAAGAAAGGCTATGTCAAATTTTGTTAAAGAAAAATAGTTAAGAAACAGCGAGGGATGAGAAAATGATTAGGGTTGATGTGGCATATGGACTTATTTGTGAGCAGAATAAAGTCCTGATGGTGAATAATCAGGGGGATGGCTGGCCCTTAAGGGGTTCAGCTTACCGGAGACATGATAATAAAAGTCAATCGTTTCCGTGCGATATGTGAGCTTGAAACGATTTGAAAATCTTAAGATGAAGTGACGAGGAACTTATACTTAGTATATTTTGTTAGATGGAACGCGGAGTGCGGGGAAACCTGTATGAGCCGTGTGGAGCAGAGGAAAAGCTGGAAATAACGTCAAAAGCTTACCTATTGTAAACGACTGTCGAACAAAATAAGAAATGGAGTGCATATACAAAGTGAAAACGGGGATTCCTAAAGTACCATAAATTAGTTACTGGAGGGAACCCAAATGGAGCATGAAAAGAATGTTAAATTAACATCAGCAGAGATCACACAGCTTTGGACAGCATACATGAATGACTCAGCATTAATATGTCAATTAAACCAATTTCTAAGTAAAGTAAAAGATGAGGAAATTAGACCACTTATCCAACAGGC
Organism: Lentibacillus juripiscarius; assembly: GCF_042685205.1. NCBI lineage: Bacteria > Bacillati > Bacillota > Bacilli > Caryophanales > Bacillaceae > Lentibacillus > Lentibacillus juripiscarius. The sequence continues at coordinate 55,885 of NZ_JBHUNA010000009.1, read as the reverse complement.
TGTTGATATAACTCAAGGGAATTTAAAAACATTAACTGAGATTTTTAATAAAGAAAATTATCCTATCCCATATGGATTTAAAATGGATGAGGATGTAGATGTAAATGCTCCCAGATTATTTACTGATACATATGTTTTGAATTACCTTCACGAAGGGGCACAAGTTGCCTTGCAAGGCTACAGTATCAGTTTGTCTTCATCTGTGAGGGCAGATGTTTATAGTTACTTTAATGAATGTATTTCACAGTTAACTAAACATCTTAGAGAAGTAAAGGAACTCTTATTAGCCAAAGGACTCTATATCAGGTCACCAAACCTCCCAACACCTGAGAATTATGATTTTGTAAAAAGTCAGAGTTTCCTTACAGGTTATTTCGGTGAAAGAAGGCCTTTAGTTGGGACAGAAATTGCGAATCTCTATAATAACTTTCAAAGGAATGCTCTAGGTATAGCCACTATGATTGGGTTTAGTCAGGTTGCAAAATCAAAAGAGGTAAGAAAGTTTCTTGTAAAGGGCAAAGAAATTTCCCAAAAGCATTGTGAGATATTTGGCTCAATTATGAGAGAGGATGATATTCCTGTTCCTATGACATTCGATACAGAGGTGACAGACTCAATTACTTACACATTCTCTGATAAGCTCATGACTTTTTACTGCACAGCTTTAATTGACTTAAGTGTTGGTTATTACGGTTCAAGTATGGCAATGAGTCCGAGGAGAGATTTGGCTGTACAGTATAGCAGGCTAGTAGCTGAAATACTTAAGTATGCTGATGAGGGGGCTAAACTTATGATTAAAAATGGATGGATGGAGGAACCACCAAGAGCATTGGATAGGGATGAGTTAGCCAAGAAGCAGTAACTGTAATTAGGATTAAAATCTTTATGGAAACAACAGCATGTTAGTCATCCATTATCGGGTGTGCATTAATCTAATAACTTTGCGCGTGAATCGGTTTCGCTTGTCCAGTGAGATTTTGACCAATAATCGTAATGCCAGATTATAATCGTAACGAGAAGAAGGGAAGCCGCATGGGATTTTTGTTATTGCTTGTGTAAATAAATAAGCTTATTCATTGGATTCTGGCGATATTAACATATTAAGAAGCCTTCGCGGTACAATAACAACAATGAAATAAGAGAAATACCTACATAAAAATGGGGGTATTTCTCTTATTTTCTTTTTATAGTAACACGTTCTTTAGACGTTTTACACTTGAGGATTGACTTTATATTTTGCCGGTATTTGTTGCGCAAAATATCGAAGACTGTCTATTTATATACAATTTCCAAAAATTGCTTAATAAAGCATTAGTATGTGTTAAAATGTGTTTAACAATAGACTAGCCTTGTATGAGGGGTGTCCCTTCCAAGAAGGGAGGTGACGCCAGTGGACATAGCAAACGTGTTGACGCTGATGATTTCTTTCGGTATGTTGATAGCGTTTATCATGTCCGACAATATCAAATAACCCCTCATATGCTTGGCGGGCGAAAGGGGGCTATTTACCCTCATGCGCCACCCCTTGTTGGGGTCTGGTCTATTGTACCGTAGGCATACAATGCCTACGGTTTTCATTATATGACCATCCTCTAGGATTATACCCTACTTTTTTTAAAAAGAAAAGAAATATGGATAATTAGTTGACTGAATTTTTATTTATTTTTAGTTCAAGGTTTGTGGTAGGCTGGGCTTTGAGCAACACGTTGCAGATTGATTTTATTATTTGGACTGTTGCAGAGGGTGGTTTTATTTTAAAATGACTTTTATGTCTTGACAAGGGAATACATAACATTTTGATCAACTTTTTAAAATGTTCTTCTTATCCCCTTATGTACAAATACCTTATGAACAGTCTTCTATTACCGGATCTTACCCTGAATAAGGCTTGCCGCCCAACTTGTGTTTTTGATTAGTTCAGAAATATACCTTGAATAACTATGATTAATTATGTGTTGAAAAAACCCGATAAATATATAACCCAATGGGAGATTGGCTCCAATGAAGAAAAAGTGACAGATAGCATTCATAAGAAACTGGTAAAATGAAAGTGATCGAATCGATTCGCGGTGCCTTGTTAATAAAAATAAGCTGTAACGCAATGGCACGACCTTTAGTTTGAATATTATATCTATTTAAAATAATTTGTGTTACTATATAAATAAATGCTGAATGAGCTGAGTACACTAATACTCTACTAAAAAGGGTGAAATTAAATTGGAAGGTGATATAAAGCATAATAAAACTTATTTGTAGAAGTTGTTGGTTTAATCGACGGTATGTTTTGTTTTAAACAAAATTTAGTATGCTTTTGTGCTTGTTTGATTAAAGGTTGGTTAGGAAAATATACAATGGTGGAAAAAGAGGAGGGAACCGTAATGCGTAACCGAAATAGAGTGTGGTTTGAGGAATGTGGCAAAAAACTCGACCCGGCATTAGTGGAAAAGCTACAGGAGGAACGAAAAAAAACCCTTCATACTACAAGCGATACAAGTATTCCTGTAATTGTCTATTTTTCTAATGATGTGGAAAAAGATCAGAAAGATGACGTCATCCATGCTTGCCAAATGGACAATAATAGTATTGACAGCGACCTCGGTTTTGATGAAAATGCCGTTTGCGGCCATCTAACGTCAGATATGATCCGAAAGATCAAAGATTATAAGGCGGTCAACCGTATATTTTATGATCGCGAGATTAATGCCTTTCTTGATATTGCCACAAAAGAAATTGGCGCACGTGCTATCCAAGAGCAGCTTGGACTTACTGGAAAAGGTATTCACATAGCTGTTGTTGATACAGGAATTTATCCACACCAAGACCTCACAAAAGATACAAATAGGATTGTCGCTTTTAAAGATTTCGTTAATGACAAAAATGAACCATATGATGATAATGGACATGGAACACATTGTGCAGGAGATGCCGCAGGGAATGGCTTAATGTCCGATGGAAAATATACTGGTCCTGCGTCCGGGGCTTCGTTAATTGGGGTGAAGGTTCTGGATAAGAATGGAGGCGGCAGATTGTCAGCAATGCTGAAGGGCATCGCATGGTGTATTAAACATAAGGAAGAATATAACATCCGTATTATATCTCTTTCCTTAGGGGCTAAGGCCTATGATTCATATCGTGATGATCCGCTTTCCCAAGCAGTCCAGAGCGCCTGGCACCAGGGAATCATTGTGTGCGCAGCAGCAGGAAATGACGGACCAAAGCCAAAAACAATCAATACCCCCGCTGTTAATCCGTTCATTATTACTGTAGGAGCAGCTTCCGATCAAAATACAGAAACACGTGCAGATGATGTAATAGCTGATTATTCCAGCAGGGGCCCGACCATCGATTCCTTAATCAAACCGGATTTATATGCACCGGGAACGGATATTATTTCGCTTCTTGCACCGGGTTCAACTATCGAGAAACAAAGACCTGAGCAAATTGTTGATGAAAATTATTTGCAGTTATCAGGTACATCGATGGCAACTCCCATTTGCGCAGGGGTGATTGCATTGATGCTTGAAGCAAATCCGGCACTTAGCCCAAATGACGTTAAAAGTATCCTAAATGCAACAGCATATCCGCTGTTAAATGACTATTGGGGCTTTATTGTTGCATCCGATGCAGTTAAGATGGCAAAGGAATATTCCCGTAATAAAGTGGCAGTAAAGTGATGATTCTTTTAGCATTCGCCATTAAAGATGCTACACACTCTCATCTTACGGGCGGTATGATGTAAAGTTAGCTAGTTTTGGTAGTATAACAGTTAGGGGCTCAGAAGAGCTCGACAAAGTATCCGAAAATTAAAGATGAACCCCGTATCGATTTACTGGTACGGGGTTATTTGTTTAATATAACTGTACTATCGGAATTGCTAATTATCATTTTAAAGGTGAGTCTGTCAGTCTTGTTAATTTGCGGGTGTGGAATTCTAGTTTCATATTCGGTTGTCATATATAAATTGTTGCAACCCTCCGAAACTTAACAGGGAATGACATTTTTTTTGACCATGTTTTTGACCTTCAAATATTTATAAACCAGTACAGACTCACGTATCTAAAGTTTATATATATCGTCAAAATGCCTTTAAATCAATGTTGATTACAAGAAGATACAAATTCAGATGTGCTAGATAATTATCTTTATGATAAAATAAATGCGTTAAAATGCCAAATAGGTTTTCGTACATATTTTGTATCGAAAATAGGAGAATAGTTATGTATTTGAAACGATTGGAAAGTGTCGGGTTCAAGTCATTTGCGGAACGGATCGGTGTGGATTTTGTTCCGGGTGTAACCGCAGTGGTTGGCCCGAATGGAAGCGGAAAAAGTAATATTACCGATGCAATCAGATGGGTGCTTGGAGAACAGTCGGCCCGGTCATTGCGCGGTTCGAAAATGGAAGATGTCATTTTCCAGGGCAGTGACACCAGACGAGCACTGAATGTTGCAGAGGTTACGCTGGTACTGGACAACAGTGACAAGACACTTCCGCTTGACTATGAGGAAGTCAGTGTCACCAGACGTGTCTATCGTTCCGGTGAGAGCGAGTTTTATATTAATAAACAGTCCTGCCGCCTGAAGGATATCGTTGATTTATTTATGGATTCAGGACTTGGACGTGAAGCATTCTCGATTATCAGTCAGGGAAAAGTCGAGGAAATTTTAAGTTCCAAAGCAGACGAACGGCGGACCATTTTTGAAGAGGCTGCCGGTGTTTTGAAATACAAGCAGCGGAAGAAGAAGGCTGAGTATAAATTAGAGGAAACACAAGAAAACTTGAATCGTGTGGAAGATATCATTTATGAAATCGAACAGCAGATTGAACCGCTTGAGGAACAGGCGAAAACCGCACGAGCCTACCTGGATAAAAAGGAACAGCTGAAACAACATGAAATTTCACTGCTCATTACAGAAATTGAGCAGCTTCATGAACAGTGGCAGGGACTGCTGGATGAATTGGACAAAGAAAAGAACGATGAACTGAACCAGAAAACGGCCATTCAGAAAAAAGAAGCCGAGCTTGAGGATGAGCGCCAGAAACTTCAGAAGCTTGATGAAGAAATTGAACAGCTGCAGGCAAAGCTGCTGTCGACAACGCAGCAGCTGGAGCAATATGAAGGAAAAAAACAGCTGTTTAACGAACGGACGAAGCATTTTGCCGAAAACAAGGATAAGCTTGAGGCACAAAAGAAAGAAACGGCCGAGCGCATGGAAATGCTTGAACATGAGCTTAGTGAAGAGAATCAAAAACTGAAATCCTTGCGGGTAAACCGTAACGAAACAAAAGCAAAAGTAGAAGACCTGGAAGCAAAACTGACGACAGACCGGCAAAACATTGCAGAACGCATCGAGGAATTGAAGTCGGACTACATTGAGTACTTGAATGATCAGGCGGCCAAACGCAATGAAAAGCAATCCATTCAGCAGCAGCTTGGTCAGCTCTCCGGCAAAAAAGAAAAACAGAAAGTGAAATTCCAGGATTTGCTGGAGGAACGGAAAGAACTCACCGCGAAAACGGAAAAGCTGAAGGCAGACTATACGGAACAGGAAGAGACATACCAGACAAAATCCCGGGCCGTCCAACAGATAAAGGAAGATTTGAGTCAAAAACGCAATACCTTTCAGGAGGCGCAGACAAAGCTGCATCAAGGCTATCAATATATTGAAAAATTGAAGTCAAAAAAAGAAATGCTCGAAGATATGAAAGAGGATTTTCAAGGATTTTTCCACGGAGTAAAAGCGGTCCTGAAAGCACGTGAGGAAAATAAACTGGACGGCATTCACGGGGCTGTTATCGAACTTATCGACGTACCGAAGCAATACATTACGGCAATTGAAACGGTACTGGGCGGTCAGGCACAACACGTTGTGGTAAGCGACGATCAGGCAGCGCGCAGTGCCATCAGCTGGCTGAAAAAGACGAACAGCGGCCGTGCTACCTTTTTGCCGCTTAGTTCGATTCAAGCACGATTTATTCCGAAAGATATGCTGGCAAAAGCAGCAGAACATCCTGGTTTTGTCGGGGTTGCTGGTGAGTTAGTGTCAGCATCCCCGAACTTTCAGAAAGCAGTTACTCATTTAATGGGCCATGTCCTTGTGGCGAAAACACTGAAAGATGCAAATGACATTGCCGGGCTCGTTAAACGTAAACACCGGGTTGTCACACTGGAAGGGGATGTCGTCAATCCGGGCGGATCCATGTCGGGCGGTGCCCAGAAAAAATCGAAGCAATCACTCTTCACGAGGGAAAAAGATCTGCAGGAAGTAACCGAAAAACTGGAGCAATTCCAGCAGAAAGCAAATGCGTTTGAAGAGCAGGTGGACAAGCAAAAGCGGGAGATCACCCAGCTGGAACAATTGCTCGCCACGGAAGAGGAACAAATAGCTGGCGAACAGGAAAAACTCCAGGAAATCCGTGCATCCTATAAAGAGGCGGAGATGAAATTAGCATCGTTGCATGATAATCTTCAGCTTTATGATCAGGATAAGCAGCAATTTGATCAGGACACGCGGGATTTGGAAACCCGTGAAGCCCAACTGTCAAAAGAGCTGGAAACAATTTCGGAGCAGCTGACTGCCACACAAAAGGAAATCGATCAGCTATCTGAACAGGAAACAGCATTCCAGGAAAACCAGGAGCAGCTGAAAGAAGACTGTCAGAAAGCACGGGTGGAACTGGCAGAACAGGAAGAACGCCTGAAAAACCAGCAGGAGAAAACGACCAGCTTACAGACACAGCTCGATGATTATCGCGAACAATATGAGATTCATGCGAATGACCTGAACGAATTATTGGACGTGCAAAATACAGACGAAACCGAAGAAGAAATAGATGCCAGTATTTCTGCGGCGAAAACAGATAAAGAAAACATCACAGCGGAAATCCAGAAGATGCGAGGCAATCGTTCCGAGCGGACCCAGCTTTTGCAGGACCAGGAGCGTGAACTGAAAGAAGAAAATCGGAGCCATCAGGCTAGGAAAGAAGCCATTCAGGAAAAAGAAGTGAAGGCGAACCGGCTTGATGTCGAACTGGAGAACCGCCTGAACAAGCTGCAGACCGAATACACAATGACATTTGAAAAGGCGACACAAGACTATGAAAAAACAGACGATATTCAAGAAACCCAATCAGTGGTGGAGCAGATTAAGCAAGCCATCGATCAGCTTGGAACCGTGAACCTTGGCGCAATTGATGAGTATGACCGTATTTCTGAACGGTATGACTTTTTATCCAAACAGCAGAACGACCTCGTCGAAGCGAAGCAGACATTGCATTCGGTTATCGCTGAAATGGATGAGGAAATGGAGAAACGCTTTGGTGACACATTCGGGCAAATTAAAGAAGAGTTTGCTGTTGTTTTCAAACAATTATTTGGTGGTGGCAAAGCAGAGCTGAAACTGACCGATCCGAATAATTTGCTTGATACTGGTGTGGACATTATCGCCCAGCCACCTGGCAAGAAGCTCCAGCACCTTGGACTGCTTTCCGGTGGTGAACGGGCCTTGACAGCGATTGCGTTACTGTTTGCCATACTGCGTGTCCGTCCGGTGCCGTTTTGTGTACTGGACGAGGTGGAAGCAGCCCTTGATGAAGCAAATGTTGTTCGGTTTGCCAAGTATTTGAAAGCATACAGCGACCACACACAATTTATCGTCATCACGCACCGTAAAGGGACAATGGAAGAATCAGACGTCCTGTATGGAGTTACAATGCAGGAGTCCGGTGTCTCCCGTCTCGTATCGGTCCGGCTGGAAGAAACAGAAGAACTTATCAATGCATAGGAGGGATTCGTTTCATGGGATTCATGGATAAATTGAAAAATAAATTCAAGCAGAATGAAGAAGAAACAGAAGACGTCTCGAAAAAATATAAAAAAGGTATGGAAAAAACGCGCAATTCCTTTTCGGGGAAAATTAATGACCTGATTGCCCGCTACCGCAAAGTGGACGAGGACTTTTTTGAAGAACTGGAAGAAGTGCTCATTGCGGCGGATGTCGGGGTTAATACAGTGATGGATCTGATTGATGAGCTGAAAATGGAAGTGAAGCGGCAAAACATCAAAGATTCATCAGAAATCAAAGATGTCATATCGGAAAAGCTAGTAGACATTTATTATGGTGATGATGACGAAGAAGTGGAGAAACTGAATCTGCAAGAAGGAGAATTGTCGGTCATTCTCGTTGTTGGGGTGAATGGCGTCGGGAAAACGACCTCGATCGGCAAGCTTGCGCATCAATTAAAACTGGAAGGAAAAAACGTGATGCTGGTAGCAGGCGACACATTCCGCGCTGGTGCTATTGAACAGCTTGATGTCTGGGGCGAACGGACCGGTGTGGACGTGATTAAGCAGGGTGAAGGCAGTGATCCTGCTGCGGTCATTTTCGATGGGATTAAAGCAGCTAAATCACGGAATGCCGATGTGCTGATCTGTGACACGGCTGGAAGATTGCAAAATAAAGTAAATTTAATGAATGAACTGGCCAAAGTCAAACGGGTGATAGAACGGGAAGTGCCCGGTGCACCACATGATGTGCTGCTCGTACTGGATGCGACGACCGGCCAGAATGCCTTAAATCAGGCAAAAACATTTTCAGAAGCGACAGACGTATCCGGCATCGTCCTTACGAAACTTGATGGAACAGCAAAAGGTGGAATTGTTCTGGCCATCCGCAACGAACTGGAAATCCCTGTCAAGTTCGTCGGTTTAGGTGAAAAAGCGGATGATCTCGAGCCGTTTGATGCCCATGCATTTGTTTATGGATTGTTTGCGGATCTGCTTGAAGATGGGGAAGAATGATGATAAACTTTTTTGTAAAGGGATTTCACTTAACAATGGACAGATGACGTATATGACAAGGGGTGTTTTAGATTGCTCGCAAAAACAACACGAATTAATTACTTGTTTGATTTTTATCAATCCCTATTAACCCCTAAACAGCGCAGTTATATGGATATGTATTTTCGTGAGGACTATTCGCTTGGTGAAATCTCCGAGTTATTGCAAGTTTCGCGCCAGGCTGTATATGATAATATCCGCCGGACGGAAAAGATGCTTGAAGCCTATGAAACTAAACTGGGACTATATGATAAATTCCAAAAACGCACGACGATTTTGGACAGGATGGATGAAGCTGCCCAGGACAGTGAAATGAAAGCCTTAATCCATCAGCTAAAAGAATTAGAGTAGGGGGACACCTTCCATGGCATTTGAAGGATTGGCCGACCGGCTGCAGAGCACGATGAAAAAAATCACCGGCAAAGGAAAAGTTTCAGAGCAAGATGTCAAAGAGATGACGCGTGAAGTCCGTCTTGCGCTTCTGGAAGCCGATGTTAACTTTAAAGTGGTCAAAGACTTGATCAAGCGTATAAAAGAGCGTGCTGTCGGGCAGGAAGTGATGGAAAGCTTAACCCCCGGACAGCAGGTTATTAAAGTGGTTAAAGAAGAATTATCCGAACTGATGGGCGGCGAACAGAGCAAGATAGCCACAGCCGACCGTCCGCCGACTGTTATCATGATGGCCGGTCTGCAGGGTGCCGGAAAGACAACTACTTCCGGCAAACTGGCCAACCACTTGCGAAAAAAGCACAATCGTTCGCCTCTTTTGGTTGCCGCAGACGTCTATCGCCCGGCAGCAATTGATCAGCTGGAAACGGTCGGACAGCAGCTGGGAATGCCTGTTTTTTCGAGGGGAACCGATGCGAACCCGGTTGATATAGCTAAAGAAGCACTGGAGCAGGCGAAAGAACAGAATAATGACTATGTTATCATTGACACGGCAGGACGGCTGCATGTGGATGAAGATCTGATGGATGAATTGCAGCAGATTAAAGTAGCAGTCAGTCCGGAAGAGATTTTCCTTGTTGTTGATTCCATGACCGGTCAGGATGCCGTCAATGTAGCGGAAAGCTTTAATGAACAGCTGGAGATCTCCGGTGTCGTCCTGACGAAACTTGATGGCGACACACGCGGAGGTGCAGCCCTTTCCATTCGAGCTGTCACCGGAAAGCCGATTAAATTCGCCGGTATGGGTGAAAAACTGGACCAGCTTGAACCGTTTCACCCGGAAGGCATGGCATCACGTATTCTCGGCATGGGTGATGTTTTAAGCCTGATTGAAAAAGCGGAGACGAATGTCAGCGAAAAGCAGGCAAAAGAACTGCAGGAAAAAATGCGCACAGCGTCATTCACATTTGATGATTTTCTGGAACAGATGGGGCAAGTGAAAAACATGGGGCCGCTGGAAGACATAATGAGCATGATTCCAGGTGCCAACAAGATGAAAGGGCTGAAAAATGCACAAATTGACGAGAAACAGCTCGTTTATGTAGAGGCAATTATTCAGTCGATGACGAAGGACGAGCGGCAGGATCCGAGCATCATGAACGCAAGCCGGAAGAAACGGATTGCTAAAGGCTCCGGGACCTCCGTAGCCCAGGTGAACAGGCTATTGAAACAGTTTAGTGAAATGAAGAAAATGATGAAACAGATGACAGGCGGACAAAAAGGGAAAAAAGGCAAAGGAATGAACTTGCCTTTTATGTAAGTCTGATCTTGACTTTAGCAGTTGAAATCCGCGGGAATAGTGCCCGAAGTGAGACCCCGCAGCGAGGTACGAGCAGCTCACCGGTCACCTGCGGAAAGCGAAGTGTATTCGGGCTGCGGTGTTCAGAAAGCAAAATATAATCGAAAAGAACCATCAAGTGAAATTAGTGAAACCTGTAATGGAAAAACACTTTACAGGCTTTGGTCTATCTGTTAGAATTTAAAACTGTGAAACAAGATCTATTGGAGGTGTAAACATGGCTGTAAAAATCCGTATGAAACGCATGGGATCAAAACGTAATCCATTCTACCGTATTGTTGTAGCAGACTCACGCTCACCAAGAGATGGACGTTTTATTGAGCAAATCGGCACATACAACCCTGTTGTCAGCCCGGTTGAAGTCAATATAAATGAAGAGAAAGCGTTGAACTGGATGACCGATGGTGCGAAACCAAGTGATACCGTCCGCAATCTTTTCTCCAAACAAGGCATCATGAAAAAATTCCACGAACAGAAAAATTAACTGTAAAGTAGTGTGATATCATGAAGGCCCTGATTGAAACAATTGTAACGCCACTAGTCGATCACCCTGGAGACATCGTTGTAACGGAATCAGAAGAAGATGCTAAAATCGTCTACCATCTGGCCGTCAATCAAAACGATGTCGGAAAGGTGATCGGCAAAAATGGACGAATTGCCAAGTCTATCCGTACAATTGTTTATGCTGCAAAGATGGATACAAACAAACGTATTTATTTGGATATTATGTAGAGGGAGAGGGAAAACCTTTCCCTTTTTACAAAAGTTGTAACGTATCTTCTGTAGAATGATCTCCAAACCGAAACCGTTTAGAGAGAGTGGGGAACCAGGATGCAAATAATTAGGAAGGTCCTTGTCAAACAGGTTGTTACGGAGAAGAGTAAAGAAGAATTGCGGAAAAGTTTTCATGACCACAAAATGCGGCTTGAACAAGAGTGTCAACAGCTTAGGTTTGAACAGCGCAAACTGGAAAACAAACGAAATGTCTCCAAACAAGAGATTTCAGAGCGGTTTCAGCAAGAAATAAAAAACCGCAAAGAAAAAATGAAACTCGCTGATTTTAAACTTGAACAACTGGATATTCTGGAAATAGGCAGTGAAATAACAGAAAAAGAAGTTGACGCTCTTGTTGAAGTCAATGAAGGTTCGCATTGGGATGAAATCATGGGAGAAGCAGCCATTGTTATAAAAGATGGTGTGGTTGTTCGAATTGATCAGTAGCAGGTGATGATATGACACAAACGTTTAATGTTGGCAAGATTGTGAATACACATGGTGTGCGAGGCGAGGTTAAGGTAAAGCGCATCACGGATTTTGACGACCGGTTTGCAATCGGTAATCGGCTAATTCTGGAAAAAGAAAACGGTCAGGCCCTCGAATTAGAAGTAGATGGGCACCGTATCCATAAAGGATTTGACCTTATCCAATTTAAGGACTATGACAATATTAATGATGTTGAACGTTTCAAGGGCCAATTTCTAAAAATCAGTGAAGACCAGCTGACAGAGCTTAGTGAAGATGAATTCTATTACCATGAGATTATTGGCTGTTCCGTTTATTTGACAAACGGCAGCTATCTTGGGTCTATCAAGGAAATTTTGTCTCCCGGTGCTAATGATGTGTGGGTGGTAGAACGGGAAAAAGGAAAAGATGTACTCATTCCTTATATTGAAGAAGTTGTAAAAGAGGTAGATGTTTCCGCTGAAAAAGTGGTCATTGAACCGATGGAAGGACTGCTTGACTGATGCATATGGATGTTTTGACACTATTTCCGGAAATGATCGAAGGCGTTTTTAATGATTCTATTTTAAAAAAAGCACAGGAAAAAGAGAAGTTCAGTTATAATCTCGTTAATTTTCGTGACTACTCCACGAATAAACATATGAAAGTGGACGACTACCCTTATGGCGGTGGAGCAGGCATGGTTTTGACCCCACAGCCGGTTTTTGATGCAGTGGATGCTGTCAATAATGAAAGAGACACGAATCCGCGCGTGATTTTAATGTGCCCTCAAGGGGAGCCGTACAACCAAAAGAAAGCGGAAGAACTGGCGAAAGAAGATCACCTTGTGTTTATTTGCGGACATTATGAAGGCTATGATGAGCGAATAAGAGAACATCTTGTAACGGATGAAATATCCATTGGTGACTATGTACTGACCGGCGGGGAGCTTGGTGCGATGGTAGTAATCGACAGTGTTGTACGGCTGCTGCCGGATGTGCTTGGCAACGAAGAATCCGCACCTGAGGATTCCTTTTCAACCGGACTTCTGGAACATCCACATTATACCCGACCGGCTGATTTCCGTGGTATGAAAGTCCCGGATATTCTATTATCAGGGGATCACGGGAAAATTGCTGACTGGCGCAGAAAAGAGGCGCTGAAGCGGACGTATGAACGACGAAGAGAACTGATTGACGAAAATAACCTATCTGATGTGGACCTCAAGGTTTTAAATGAATTTAATCAGAACGATTGTTGAACTCAGTAGTGCATTATGGTATATTAATTATTGTGCTTAAGTACGTGCTTAGGCTTTATAAACGATGTTCCGCTGTCCCGTAGTGAGATAAGAGCATTGGTGTGGAAGGAGTGAAGCAGGATGCAAAACATTATCGAAGAAGTGACAAAGGATCAGCTTCGTACCGATCATCCTGAGTTCCGCCCGGGTGACACCGTTAAAGTTCACGTGAAAGTTGTTGAAGGCAGCCGTGAGCGTATCCAGGTGTTTGAAGGTGTCGTTATCAAACGCCAGGGTGGCGGAATCAGCGAAACATTCACTGTAAGAAAAATTTCTTATGGTGTAGGTGTTGAGCGTACGTTCCCAGTACACTCACCACGTATTGCGAAAATCGAAGTTTCCCGCCGTGGCCTTGTCCGCCGTGCGAAACTTTATTATCTTCGTAACCTGCGCGGAAAAGCAGCACGCATTAAAGAGCGTCGCTAAATCCGCCAATAGAATGACTGATGAAAGGGGCTTGTTTGTATGTATACAAGCTCCTTTTTGCTTTTTAAAAAAATACCATACATATCATAAAAGCATGATATAATAAAGATATACAGACAAGATAAAGTTATACATATATTGTAACAGGCGGTGGGAGTATATGGCGAAACGGAAGAGTGAATGGTTTGACTGGGTAAAGGCTCTGTTAATTGCGTTCGGTATAGCATTTATCGTTCGGACGTTCTTTTTTGCCCCAATTGTGGTTGATGGTCCGTCCATGATGCCGACATTGCATAACGGGGACCAGATGATTGTCAATAAATTCATTTATGATATACAGCAGCCTGAACGGTTTGATATTGTTGTGTTCCACGCATCGGACAGAAAAGATTTTATAAAGCGGGTTATTGGTTTGCCGGGAGAACATGTTGCGGTTGAAGATGATGCACTGTACATTGATGACGAAAAAGTGGAAGAGTCTTTTCTTCAGGAACGAAAGGACAATATGCCTTCCTACCAAACGCTGACAGGTGATTTTCGGTTGGAGGAACTGCCCGGTGAATATGAAACCATTCCAGAAAATCATGTGTTAGTGTTAGGTGACAACCGGAATAACTCAACGGACAGCCGCATGCTGGGGCTTATATCCATGGATCAGATTGTTGGAAAAACCAGTCTGATCTACTGGCCGCTCGACCGGATTCAATTACTACATGAATAGGGGGATGGATGATGACCATACAATGGTTCCCAGGCCATATGGCTAAGGCAAAGCGCGAAGTCGAAGAGAATCTGAAATTAGTCGATTTTGTAGTAGAGCTCGTTGATGCACGGGCTCCTTTATCCTCACAAAATCCAATGCTTCAAAACGTTTTACAGCAAAAACCGAAAATGATTGTCATGATGAAAAAAGATCTTGCAGATGATAAAATATCGGCTGAATGGCTTTCGTATTTTCATGATCAGGGAATGGAAGCAGTTGCTATTAATGTGAATGACAAAGCTGATATAAAACGCGTTATACAAACGGCAAACAAGATGGGCAAGGAAAAGATGGACAAGCTGAAGCAAAAAGGTATCAATCCCCGTCCTGCCCGGGCAATGATTCTTGGGATCCCGAATGTTGGCAAATCGACATTGATTAACCGTCTGGCGAATAAAAAAATTGCCCAAATTGGTGATAAACCAGGTGTAACCAAAAAGCAGCAGTGGATCAAAGTGAAAGGTGATTTCGAGCTGCTGGATACACCAGGAATTTTGTGGCCGAAATTTGAGGATGAAATGGTTGGTTATCGCCTGGCAGCAATCGGTACTATTAAAGATCAGCTATTACCGCTCGATGACGTTGTTGCATTCGTTCTTCAGTATATGCAAACACACTACCCGGATCAGCTGAAGGAACGGTACGGAATTGACGATGATATGGACGATATGTGGGAGGTATTCGTTTCCATTGGCAAGAAACGGGGGGCACTGGAAAGCGGCGGTAATGTGAATTTTGACAAAGTGGCCGGTTTAGTACTGAACGATTTGCGTGCAGGGAAATTAGGAACAATCACACTGGAGACACCTTCGGATAACACATAATGTGAATCCGGCCGGGTGTCTTTTTTAATGGAGTAAATATTCCTAAATGTACATGGGTGAAGTTATTTATGAAAGCGAAAGAGAAGCTATTTGTAAATTTTAAGTGGTACTACTACATGTATTACTTAATTTTTGATATGATAAATCTTGATATTTACATTTATACTTATTTTAAGGATACGTAACTTAGCCGATATAACCGTAAACGAAGGTGATTATGTGGAACAAAAATCAATAGCATTGCTGAAACAATTATTTGAAGCAAACGAGCTGAATGAAACATACATAAATGAACTAAAATCAGATGAGCGCAAAGGCGTCCAGAAGCTGATTGAACGATATGAGCGGCAAAAATTAAAAGAAAAGGCGCTGGAGGAAAATTTCATCCATATGTCCCAGTATGAACAAAAATGTTATGCGGACGGCTGCCAGTATATAGCGGGGATGGATGAAGCTGGTCGCGGCCCACTTGCAGGTCCGGTGGTTGCAGCCACCGTGATTTTGCCGCGGGATTTCAAATTGCTCGGGTTGAACGATTCCAAACAATTGAACCAGAAAACCCGTGAAGAGTATTTCTCTATTATTAAAAAAGAAGCTGTCAGTTATGGCGTATCCATTATTGATAATCAAAAAATCGATGAAGTGAATGTCTATGAAGCTACGAAACTTGCGATGTATGATGCGATCAGCCAGCTTAGTCCCGCACCGGACCATGTGCTGATTGATGCGGTGTCACTGAATCAATTGTCTTGTACGTCAGAAGCAATTACCAAAGGAGATCAGGAAAGCATCTCCATTGCCGCTGCGAGTATACTGGCTAAAGTTACCCGTGACAACTATATGAAAGATATCCATCAGCAGTACCCAATATACGGATTTTCGTCCAACATGGGCTACGGGACGAAACAGCATATGGATATGCTGACTGAACACGGGATATCTCCATATCACCGGAAATCCTATGCACCGGTCCGGGATGCCGTCAGTCAGTAACTAAGGAGGAACGTGCATGCGTGTGCAGAACATGTCGGGGAATCGGCTAACCGCATCCAGTAGAACGGATATACCGCAACTTTTAAGGCCTGGACAAAATTATTGCAGAAGGATGAATCGTTAGTAGAGCTGCTGGCCGAACTAAATATAAACGAAACCATACTCGAAGAACTCTATCAGGCTGTTACCGAAGTATTTGCCTTCGTCTACCATACAGACCGGCAAATGGGAAAACAGAAATAGATTGTATATATAATATCGATTCCGGTTGCAAGAAAGTGCTGTTATTTTTATTTTTATAAGGCCCTTTTCGTAAACTTTGTTGTTTTTCCGGTGCGGTTGAGTTGATATAAACTGCGACGTAGTGAAAATTCTCTTTCGTGACGTTTTTCTGGTTTTAGTGATGATTGAGTGCTTGGATTCCGCTCCGGCAGAATACTTGGTGCTCGTCGTGTGTTGCAAGTTTATTCAGCGGAGCAGCACTCCTCGCTGAAGGGGGAATTTTCATCCATTGATTTGGTGAAAAGTCTCCCATTTTTTCTTTGAATTAATCATCATTGGGGCACCTTTTCAGTGGCCTCGACTTTTGGCCTTGAGAAGCCTTCTCACGGACTTTTTGGCCCGCTTTTGGGTGGCTTTTGGCCTCGAGAAGCCTTCTCACGGACTTTTCGGCCCGCTTTTAGGTGGCTTTTGGCCTTGAGAAGCCTTCTCACGGACTTTTTGGCCCGCTTTTGGGTGGCTTTTGGCCTTGAGAAGCTTTCTCTCGGACTTTTCGGCCTGCTTTTAGGTGGCTTTTGGCCTTGAGAAGCCTTCTCACGGACTTTTGAGCGGCGCTTTTCCTGAAGCCGGCTGAAGCCGTGCCCGCGGTAAAGAAGACACTGCGAAAAGCGTGAGGTTGAGCAGATGTCGCGCTTATGCCCTGTGGTGAAAGCGACTGCCCGGAGCGGAAATCTCCCTTGCCCCTGTGCCGCAGTTTATGGAAATTGTTAAGTAGGTTTCATTCTCTAGAGAGAGTGACGCAAAAAGCAACAATCTTTTAGAAATCAGCCTTTATTTTAATAACACTTTTTTTATCGAATGGTCGATTATAGGGATGATCAGGCATCATCTGTCATAAATCGCTATTTCTTGTGAAATCAGTTGTTTTTTTATACAATGGGAATGCAGTGAAATTTGATGGGAGGATGAAAGATGAACATTCATGAGTATCAAGGCAAAGATATTTTGCGTGCGTCCGGCGTAAGTGTCCCGAATGGGCATGTGGCATATACGGTTGACGAAGCAGTAGAAGCTGCCAGTAAACTAAATGGTGACGTCAACGTTGTAAAAGCGCAAATTCATGCCGGCGGACGGGGTAAGGCCGGCGGTGTCAAAATTGCCAAAAATTCGGATGATGTGCGTACATATGCGAATGAACTTTTAGGCAAAAACCTGGTGACACATCAGACAGGACCTGAAGGCAAAGAAGTAAAACGGCTTTTGATTGAGGAAGGCTGTGACATTAAGAACGAATATTATGTCGGCCTCGTCCTTGACCGTGCTACTTCCCGTGTTGTCATGATGGCATCGGAAGAAGGCGGCACAGAAATTGAAGAAGTGGCTGCCGAAACACCGGAGAAAATATTTAAAGAAGTGATTGATCCTGTTGTCGGACTGTCCGGCTATCAAGCTCGCAGACTGGCATTTAATATCAATATTCCTGATGAACTGGTTGGTAAAGCCGCGAAATTCATGATTGGGCTTTATAATGTCTTTGTAGAAAAAGACTGTTCCATCGCTGAAATCAACCCACTGGTAACGACTGGTGACGGGGAAGTCATGGCACTGGATGCCAAGCTGAATTTTGATGATAACGCATTGTTCCGTCATAAAGACATAGTCGAGTTGCGCGACTTGGAAGAAGAAGACGAGAAAGAAATCGAAGCATCCAAGTATGATCTGAGCTATGTGGCATTGGATGGTAATATCGGATGCATGGTTAATGGTGCAGGTCTTGCAATGTCAACGATGGACATTATCAAACATTATGGCGGCGAACCTGCGAACTTCCTGGATGTTGGCGGCGGTGCGACAGCAGAAAAAGTTACCGAAGCATTCAAAATCATTTTGTCCGATTCAAATGTAAAAGGAATTTTTGTCAACATTTTCGGCGGAATTATGAAATGTGATGTCATCGCGGAAGGTGTTGTGGAAGCAACAAAACAAGTAGGCCTTGATATCCCGCTCGTCGTGCGTTTGGAAGGGACAAACGTTGAAATGGGTAAACAAATTCTTGATGAGTCAGGCTTAAATATCACATCTGCCGGATCGATGGCTGATGGTGCGGAGAAGATTGTTTCCGCAGTAAAATAATTATGTGCTGAGATTGCTGCTGCACACAGAATTTATCGGATAGTTCATATGTAGAAAGGACGGACGAAAATGAGTGTATATGTCAATAAAGATACAAAAGTTATTGTCCAGGGAATTACTGGCGGAACTGCCAAATTCCATACAAAACAAATGCTTGAATACGGCACACAAGTAGTCGGTGGTGTCACACCGAAAAAAGGCGGAACAGAAGTGGAAGGTGTTCCAGTGTACAATACGGTGCAGGATGCCGTTGATGCAACTGGTGCGAATGCATCTGTTGTCTACGTTCCGGCCCCGGCAGCAGCTGATGCAATTTTGGAGGCTGTTGATGCTGAGCTGGACCTGGTTATCTGCATTACCGAGCATATTCCGGTCATGGATATGGTTAAAGTGAAACGCGCTATGGAAGGCAAGAAAACACGTCTAGTCGGACCAAACTGCCCAGGCGTTATCACTGCTGATGAATGTAAAATCGGTATCATGCCGGGCTACATCCATAAAAAAGGACACATTGGTGTTGTCTCCCGTTCCGGCACATTAACGTATGAAGCCGTGCATCAGCTGTCAGAAGCGGGCTATGGTCAAACGACTGCCGTTGGTATCGGTGGGGACCCTGTCAATGGGACAGACTTTATTGATGCACTAAAAGCTTTCAATGAAGATCCGGAAACAGAAGCCGTCGTCATGATTGGCGAAATTGGCGGCACAGCTGAAGAAGAAGCGTCCGAATGGGTTAAGGCAAACATGAATAAACCAGTTGTCGGCTTTATTGGGGGAGCAACTGCACCTCCAGGAAAGCGTATGGGTCATGCTGGTGCGATCATTTCAGGCGGGAAAGGAACGGCTGAAGAAAAGATTCGTACGATGAACGATGCCGGCATTAAAACCGCTGCTACACCGGCAGACATCGGTGAGACCATGATTGATGTACTGAAAGAAAATGGCTTGCAAGAGAAATGCAAGACACATTAATTGTCATTTTGGGGACCCGGGAGCTTTTTTCTTCTGGGTTCCTCTTATATCATTTTTTCCGCCTATCGGACAGGCACATAATAAAAATTTAGAAAGGCAGTGGTGAATTGGAAAAAATTCGCAAACGGCTTATTCATATCTCCCGATGCCGTGGCATTACCCGCAGGACAATACGAAAGTTTATCCGTCATGATAGCACTCTGGAATCCATCTATAAGCTTTCATCCTCTGACATTAGTCAATTCTTCTCACTACCACCTAAAAAGGCAGCCCTGTTCCATTCGGATCTCCGAAATCCCAGCCTGAAAACACAAATCAAGCATGAGCTGACATACTGCAGAATGATAACCATAGTTGACGATATCTATCCACCTGTGTTAAAAACAATTAAAGATGCGCCGCTCGTATTATATGCCATGGGTGATATAGATTTATTGACCCTTCACCCTATGCTTAGTGTCATTGGTACAAGGAAGCCATCAAATGAGGCAATGCCAAAGATGAAAGAGTATGTGCTGCCACTCATTCAAGAGGGATGGGTCATCGTTAGCGGCATGGCCATGGGAATTGACAGTTATGCACATCGGCTGGCTCTGAACAGTAGTGGAAGAACCATTGCTGTACTGGGAAGTGGATTTGATTATATTTACCCAAAAAAGCACATGCAATTGTTCAGGCAAATCGCGGCCAGCGGGTTAGTACTGACCGAATACCCTCCGAACACGCCACCGGAACGCTATCATTTTCCAGAGCGAAATCGAATCATCAGCGGACTCTCATTTGGAACATTTGTCATTGAAGCCACTGAACGGAGCGGCACGTTAATAACAGTTGATCAGGCGCTGGATCAGGGGCGTGATGTCTATGCACTGCCTGGATCCCCGCTAGCTGAACATACGAAAGGCTGCAATAAAATGATCCAGGATGGGGCGAAACTGGTACAGAGTACGGCAGATATTGCCGAAGACTGGAAAAGAATGGAATCTCATTGGGTCATATAAACACGAATAAGCACATACCATAGTTGACAAACGAAATGGAACTATTTACGATTAGTGAAGATTTCCAATTTAGAAGAGGAATTGCAATATCTACCATTCGAAATGCGATCCTCATCTGGGAGGAGAACACATGTCAGATTATCTCGTGATCGTGGAATCGCCGGCAAAGGCAAAAACGATCGAACGTTATTTAGGAAAAAAATACAAAGTTAAAGCATCCATGGGGCATGTCCGCGATTTGCCGAAAAGTCGAATGGCTGTTGATCCGGATAATCAATTTGAACCGAATTATATAACGATTCGCGGCAAAGGGGATGTCTTAAAAGACTTAAAATCAGCCGCTAAAAAGGCAAAAAAGGTTTTTCTTGCAGCAGACCCCGATAGAGAAGGGGAGGCAATCGCCTGGCACTTAGCATATGCATTGAATGTTGACGAAGATTCTGAATGCCGTGTCGTTTTTAACGAAATTACGAAAGATGCCATTAAAGAATCATTTAAAAACCCTAGATCGATTGACCATGATTTAGTGAATGCCCAGCAAGCAAGACGGGTACTTGACAGGCTTGTGGGCTACAATATAAGTCCATTATTATGGAAAAAGGTTAAAAAGGGATTGAGCGCAGGACGTGTCCAGTCCACCGCCGTAAAAATGATTATCGACCGGGAAAAAGAAATCCAAAATTTTAAACCGGAAGAGTATTGGTCCATTGAAGCTGATTTTCAAAAGGACTCGGAACATTTTGAAGGAGCATTTTATGGGGTAGGCGGTAAGAAACAAGAACTAAAATCAGAAGCCGATGTAAAAGCCATTACAGGAAAACTGGACGGAAAGAAATTTTCAGTTGATAAGGTAAATAAGCGTGAACGGAAGCGTAATCCTGCCAAACCGTTTACTACATCTTCGCTCCAGCAGGAAGCAGCCCGTAAATTGAACTTTCGAGCGAAGAAAACCATGATGGTTGCCCAGCAATTGTATGAGGGAATCGACTTGGGCAAGAAAGCAGGCGGAATCACTGGTCTTATCACATATATGCGTACGGATTCCACTCGTATATCCGACACGGCCAAACAGGAAGCGAAAACCTATATTGAAGAAAACTACGGTAAAAATTTTCTCGGCTTTTCCAAAAAAGCAAAACAGCAGGAAGGTGCCCAAGATGCCCATGAAGCAGTAAGGCCCACCTCTGTCATGCGTGATCCGCAGTCACTGAAGCCAATTTTGTCGCGTGATCAGTTTCGTTTATATAAATTGATCTGGGAGCGGTTCCTGGCCAGTCAGATGGCACCTGCAGTCATGGACACTATGACAGTACACTTGTTAAATAATGGGGTTGAATTCCGGGCAACTGGCTCAAAAGTCAAGTTCAAGGGGTTCATGAAAGTGTATGTGGAAGGAACAGACGATAAAAAGAAAAAAGATGAAAATAAATTCTTGCCGGAATTGACGGAAGGCATGATTATTGAAGCGAATGAAATTACACCAAACCAGCATTTTACACAGCCACCGCCAAGATACACAGAAGCAAGACTGGTCCGAACAATGGAAGAGCAGGGGATCGGCAGGCCGTCCACGTATGCTCCGACATTGGATACCATCCAGCGTAGAGGGTATGTGCAGCTGGACAATAAACGGTTTGTCCCAACGGAATTGGGCGAAATTGTGACCGAAATTCTAAAAGAATTTTTCCCGAAAATTATTGATGTTGACTTTACTGTCAAAATGGAAGAAGATCTGGACTCTGTAGAAGAAGGAAAAGCGGAATGGGTCCAAGTGCTGGATGAATTTTATGGCGATTTTCGAAAACGCCTGGAAAAAGCAGAAGAAGAAATGGAAAAAGTGGAAATCCGGGACGAACCTGCTGGCGTTACGTGTGAGAACTGCGGACATGAAATGGTTTATAAAATGGGAAGATATGGTAAGTTCATGGCCTGCTCCAACTTCCCGGAATGCCGGAACACAAAGCCAATCCTCAAGAAAATTGGTGTTACCTGCCCCAGCTGCCAAAAAGGCGATGTTGTGGAAAGGAAATCCAAAAAGAACCGGAAATTTTATGGCTGTGACCGGTATCCGGAGTGTGAATTTGTTTCATGGGATAAACCTATTTCCAGGCCATGCCCAAAATGCGGATCATTCATGGTGGAGAAGAAAACAAAAAAAGAATCACGTGTGCAATGTACGAATTGTGATTATAGAGAAAGTGAAGGTAACTGACGGCCGCGCTACTTCTGGCGGTCTTTTTTTAACGTCCGAAACTATAGATTATGGATGACCTTATAAGAAAAACCTCGTCACTCGCTATAAGACGGGCGAGTGGCGAGTTTTTCTAATGCTGAAATGTTTGAAGAGTTTCTGAACGGGGAATAATACCATAATGTATGCTAATAGAGATTGTCAAAAAGTTCGGTTATCCTCGTTTGTGAACACACACGAATAGCAGATTACTTGTAAAACTCTTTTGATAATTCAATTCGTATTTATTGACTATTTCAGGGGAAACCGATATAATTGCGCATCGGTAAGGTAATTTACTTGACAGATGCATTCAGACTGCGTTTTAATCGTGCTTGGCGCGGGAATTGTTACTTAATTTTATGGACTGGATTGAACTTGTTTCAGAATTTTGTTACAATTTTGTTAAGTTTATTGCCTTTCACTGCTATCTATGGTATGCTTTATTCGCTGCTTAGCGGGGTGAAATCGTGGATCAATTGACGGAGTCGAGCAAAGCATTCATGGAGTATTTGCAGATTGAAAAAAATGCTTCACCATATACCGTTACGTATTATGCGGATGACCTTGAATCTTTCAGTCGATTTTTGCATCAGGAAGGGATAGATGACCTTCAAAATGTCGATTACCGGGTTATCCGATCCTTTTTGACTGCCCTGTATGACAGAAAATTGGGGAGAAGGTCCGTTTCCAGGAAAATCTCCAGTCTAAAAAGTTTTTTCAGGTTTTTGGAACGGGAAAACAAAGTGCATGGCAATCCATTCCTTCATGTTACCCTTCCTATGGCCGAAAAACCTATTCCTGGCTTCCTCTATATGGAGGAGCTAGAAAAACTTTTTGATGTAAGTGATCTGAGTGATCCGATTGGCCAGCGCAATCAGGCGCTTATTGAAACGCTCTATGCTACCGGCATTCGTGTCAGTGAATGCCAGCGCATGCAGCTTTCGGATATAGACTTTGTCATCGGAACCATGTTCGTTAAAGGGAAAGGAAGCAAAGAGCGGTATATTCCATTCGGCCGTTTTGCGGAAATTGCACTTGAAACATACATAAATGATGGCAGAAGAAAGCTGCTTGAAAAGGCATCGGCACCTACAGACGCTGTGTTTCTGAATCATAGAGGCGGTGCACTGACAGCGAGGGGCATCCGTGTCATTCTGAATAAAATGGTCGAAAGTGCAGCCCTGACAGTACATGTGCACCCGCACAAACTGCGGCATACATTTGCTACTCATATGCTGAACGAAGGTGCTGACCTCCGAACTGTACAGGAACTCTTGGGACATGAGAATCTGACATCGACGCAAATCTACACACATGTGACAAAAGATCGGCTGCGGAGTGTGTACATGAACAGTCATCCGCGGGCAACAGATTGATAACCCTTTTAAAGAGGTGATAGGTATGCCGACTGAAATGCATGCGACAACGATATTTGCTCTCAGGCATAATGGACAATGTGCAATGAGCGGGGATGGGCAAGTCACCCTGGGAAATGCAACCATTATGAAACACAACGCCAAAAAGGTTCGCACGCTGTACAATGGTCAAGTTCTGGCAGGCTTTGCCGGTTCGGTTGCAGATGCATTCACATTGTTTGAGAAATTTGAAGGTAAACTGGAATCATTTGACGGCAATCTTGCCAGATCGGCCGTTGAACTCGCGAAGGAATGGCGAAGTGACAAAGTTCTCCGCAAATTGGAGGCAATGCTTATTGTCATGAACAAAGAAAAGATGTTCCTTGTTTCCGGAACAGGAGAAGTCATTGAGCCGGATGATGACATTCTTTCTATCGGCTCGGGCGGAAACTTTGCCCTCAGTGCTGGCAGGGCCTTAGTCAGGCATTCAAGCGATATGACTGCTGAAGCGATAGCCAGGGCCGCTTTGGAAATTGCCGGGGAAGTTTGTGTCTATACGAATAATCAAATTACGTTAGAGGTACTTGATTAGTTAGGAGGCTTTTGTTCATGGGAGTTCATTATACTCCAAAACAAATCGTTGATCAGCTTGATCACTATATCGTTGGCCAGTCAGATGCCAAAAAATCAGTTGCCGTTGCTTTGAGAAACAGATATCGCCGCATGAAACTTGACGAGCAGCTGCGAGATGAGATTGTTCCGAAAAATATTTTGATGATCGGCCCGACCGGGGTCGGTAAAACGGAAATTGCCAGACGATTGGCGAAAATGGTCCGTGCCCCTTTTGTGAAAGTGGAAGCAACAAAATTTACGGAAGTTGGCTATGTTGGCCGTGATGTGGAATCGATGGTGCGGGACCTTGTAGAGATGGCCCTCCGTATGGTGAAGGAAGAGAAAATGGAAGAAGTAAAGGATAAAGCAGGCCAGGAAGCAAACAAGAAACTTGTCCAGCTGCTTGTCCCGCAAGAGAAAAAACAAAACAATATGAAAAATCCGTTTGGAATGCTGTTTTCTGCCCAGGATGATGATGACGAACAGGACCATCAAACATCCGCGAACGATGAAGATATCCGGAATAAACGGAAACGGGTGGAGCAGCAGCTGGCAATGGGTGAATTGGAAGATAGACAAGTGACCATTGAAATAGAGGAGCAGCAGGCATCCATGTTTGATATGCTGCAGGGGTCCGGAATGGAGCAGATGGGCATGAATATGCAGGATGCACTAGGCCAGTTCATGCCGAAGAAGAAGAAAAAGCGCAAACTGCCGGTGTCGGAAGCGAGAAAAGTACTGACTCAGCAGGAAGCCCAAAAGCTTATTGACATGGACGAAGCGGCAGAAGAGGCTATCACACGTGCAGAACAGACAGGGATTCTGTTTATTGATGAAATGGATAAAGTTGCCGGTAAGCAGGATAATTCCGCAAACGTCTCCCGTGAAGGCGTGCAGCGTGATATCCTTCCAATCGTAGAAGGGTCAACCATCGTCACGAAACATGGTCCGGTGAAAACAGATCATATGCTGTTTATTGCAGCCGGTGCGTTCCATACAGCAAAACCATCTGATCTGATACCGGAGCTGCAGGGAAGATTCCCGATTCGAGTGGAACTTGATAAACTGACCATTGATGACTTTAAGCGGATACTGCAAGAACCATCGAATGCGCTGTTGAAACAATATTCAGCATTATTAAAAACAGAAGGTATAAATGTTGTGTTTACCGACCAAGCTGTAAATAGATTGGCAGAAATTGCTCTTCAAGTGAATCAGGAGACAGATAATATTGGTGCAAGACGGCTCCACACTATCCTGGAAAAACTGTTGGAAGATTTGTCATTCGAGGCTCCTGACATTAATATGGAGACAATCGAAATTACGGATTCCTATGTGGATGAGAAGCTAAGTACTATTATAAAAGACAAAGATTTAAGTCAATTCATTCTTTAAAAATTGAATGGAACGAAATGGAGGACAAAACATTATGGAACTTTTAGATCGTGCAAGAAAAATTAATGCAATGCTGCAGAAAACTACTGGAAAGTCAGTGAACTTCAATGACATGTCGGCAACTTTAAGGGATGCCATTAAAGGGAATATCTTTATTGTCAGTCGGCGCGGGAAGCTGCTCGGATTTGCGATTAACCAGGAAATTGAAAATGAGCGTATGAAGTCGATGCTTGAAGAAAGGCAGTTTCCTGAAGAATATACACAAGGGTTGTTCAATTTTAATGAAACGACTGCGAACCTTGGAATTGACAGTCCGTATACGGCATTCCCGGAAGAAAACCGTGAATTGTTCAAAAACGGCCTGACAACAATTACACCGATTATTGGCGGCGGTGAACGGCTTGGAACATTAGTGTTAAGCAGATTGTCCGACAGCTTCAGCGATGATGACCTGCTGTTAGCCGAGTATGGTGCTACTGTGGTAGGAATGGAAATATTGCATGAAAAAACGGAAGAAATTGAAATGGAAGCAAGAAGCAAAGCTGTCGTGCAAATGGCTATCAGTTCGCTGTCATATAGTGAACTGGAAGCAATCGATCACATTTTTGAAGAACTCAACGGCAGTGAAGGATTGCTCGTAGCCAGTAAAATCGCTGATCGGGTGGGCATTACCAGATCCGTTATCGTTAATGCGCTAAGAAAACTGGAAAGTGCTGGGGTCATTGAATCACGCTCCCTTGGTATGAAAGGAACTTACATCAAAGTATTGAATGACAAGTTTCTTGTTGAGCTAGAAAAGCTTCGTTCCAAATAATAAACCAACAATTGCATGTAGTATTAAAAAACAGCTATCCGATCAGATAGCTGTTTTTTTATGATTTCTCACCGTTATTAAAAAGATTGTGCCGCTTCTCATTTAACTAAAAAAGCAAATTCATCTAAGATTTTGTAAAAATGAGTAAATAAAAAGAGTCAAAAGTCTTAGTTATTTGTAACCAATTCATTTTCATAAGTTGAAAAGTGTCGTAACGTGATAGACTTTGTAATCTATTTAAATTAAAATGTTCGTATACACGATATGAATCCGCTTGTCAATGGAATACATATACAGCCTGCCATGCTTACTCCGGACTAATGAAATAGCCTGTAACACCCCATAAGGCACAGCAGATGGGTTTCAGACTGCCATAGACCACGTGAATGATACACAAACGATGTCGGATAAAAAGACGGAAGCGCTGATGAAGGTCGGATAGATAATTTGCATAATGTAATGATTACGGCACAAAAAGCAAGTATTACACTGGGAACATCCGTATAAGTGCGGCGAAAGGTCATTGATGCATATAACGAGACTATGCGTATGCAAATTTAGCCGGAACTGTTTAAAAGTCAGATTTTGAATGAAGTAAAAAAGGTCAGCATTAAAGATTTGGAATTTGGCGGGATAAAATATGAAGGAAAAACTATTAACAATTAAAAATACGGCAGCTTCCTTTTGGACTGAACGCACGAAAGGACAAAAAGGAATCTTCATCGGTTCCGCGGCATTAGGTATTGCCCTGCTTGCGGTCATTCTATTTCTTTCTGCTGATTCTAAGTTCGCTCCTTTATACAATGACTTATCACTACAGGAAGTCAGCCAGATATTAAGCGAGACGGTAGGGCCACCATCACCTCCACCGCCAGCAGTCCATATATGGCTATACGCAGCAGGTGCAGCATTGCTCGTGATTATCATTTTACTGACGGTTCTGCTGTTGCGCAGCCGGAAACGAAATCAGGAAACAGAAACCGTAACGGAAGTGGACACGCCTTCTCAAACTGAAGAAAAAGTACCCGGAATGGAGAAAGACGTAGTATCCGAAGCAATAACCCATGAAAAACAATTGGAAAAAATGGCCAGAGACAATCCGGAAGACTTTGCTAGATTGCTGAGAAGCTGGATTGCGGATGATTAAGGAGTGAAAGGATTATGGCACGGCAGGAAACGCTCACTGGAAAACAGAAAGCAGCGATTCTGTTAATTTCGCTCGGTCCCGATGTATCTGCACAAGTCTATGAACATTTAACAGAAGAAGAGATCGAAAAGCTAAGTCTGGAAATTTCATCTATTAAAAAAGTGGAATCAGATATGAAAGAAAATGTGCTTGAAGAGTTTTACCAGATTGCATTGGCACAGGATCATATTACGCAAGGCGGAATTAGCTATGCGAAAACAGTGCTGGTTAAGGCTTTTGGTGGCCAGGAGGCGGACAGGATGATGAATCGCCTTACCGCATCATTGCAAGTGCGGCCTTTTGACTTTGCCCGAAAAGCAAATCCACATCAGGTGCTGAATATTATCCAGAACGAACACCCGCAGACAATTGCGCTGGTTTTGTCGTATCTTGACCCTGAACAGTCCGGTCAGATTTTATCCGAACTTCCGCAGGAGATACAGGCGGAAATTGCTAAACGAATTGCCACCATGGATTCAATTTCATCGGAAATTATCAGTCAGGTGGAGCAGGCACTGGAACAAAAATTGTCATCGTCGGTAGCGGATTATACACAGCCCGGAGGTATCCAGTCTGTGGTTGAAGTGTTGAAAGGGGTGGACCGTAGTACAGAGAAAACTATTCTGGATGTGCTGGAAATACAAGACCCCGAACTGGCAGAAGAAATCAAAAAACGGATGTTTGTTTTTGAGGATATTGTGGTCCTTGACAACTGTGCAATCCAGCGAGTTATTCGGGAAGTGGATCATGAGGACCTCCGCTTATCCCTTAAAGTTGCCAGTGATGAAGTGAAGGAAATTGTCTTTAATAATATGTCGCAGCGGACGGAAAAGGCGTTCAAGGAAGAAATGGAGTACATGGGACCTGTCCGCCTGCGTGATGTCGAAGAAGCACAGACAAAAACTGTCGGTGTCATCCGCTACTTGGAAGAAATAGGTGAAATCGTAATCGCTCGTGGCGGAGGAGATGATATCATTATCTAGCATTTATCATGAACATATATATATATAAACGAAATAATTAAAGACCTTTCTAAAATAAAGACGGGACTGCCGTTTGGAAGATGTAGTGCAGCTGGAATAATAAAATGGTTCCATCACCGACGTTTATATGATAAGTATCATCTTACAATAGCGCGATACAAGTGCACCAATGGGGAGGTAAGGCTTTTTTGGCAGATGAAGTGCTTTCGCAAAATGAGATCGATTCATTGTTATCCTCCATATCTTCCGGGGAAATGGATGCCGAGGAATTGAAGCAAGAGGAAAAAGAACAAAAAGTGAGAGTGTATGATTTTAAGCGGGCACTGCGGTTTTCAAAGGATCAAATCCGCAGCTTGACACAAATACATGAAAATTATGCGCGATTATTGACTACGTATTTTTCAGCACAGCTGCGGACACACGTGGATATTTCTGTTGCATCGGTGGACCAGGTCCCATATGAAGAGTTTATTCGCTCCGTTCCGAAGATGACCATCCTGAACATTTACAGTGCCCGGCCGCTTGATGGAAGAGTTTTGATGGAAGTCAGCCCGCATGTTGCCTACGGTATGCTGGACAGGGTGCTTGGCGGAAAGGGATGCAGCATTAACAAAATAGAGAATCTGACGGAAATTGAAACGATGCTGATGTCACAGCTGTTTGAAAAAGCTGCTGTTAATCTTCGGGAAGCCTGGTCTTCCATCAGTGAAATCGACCCAGTTTTGGAAGAGTTTGAGGTGAACCCGCAATTTTTACAGATGGTATCACCGAATGAAACGGTGATCGTTGTGTCGCTTAACACGACGATTGGTGAAACAAGCGGTATGATTAATATTTGCATCCCGCATTTTGTACTGGAACCGATTATCCCGAATCTAACTGTTCACCATCGGATGCAGACGACAGCGAAAGAAAGGGACCCTGAGGCATATGAAAAATTGACGAACAATATTCAGCTTGCAAATGTGGATGCAAAAGTGCTGCTCGGTGAAACGACCATCAATCTCCAGCAGCTGCTGTCTTTGGACAGTGATGACGTGATTGCTTTACACCAGTCAATTGAGGATCCGCTATTAATGGAAGTGAATGACCGGCCGAAATTTTATGTGCAGCCTGGAACCCATAAAAACAAGCTGTCTGTTCAAGTGCTGAAAGAATGGAAAAGGGGAGACGAAAATGAATGAGAGAAAGTTATCCCAGGATGATATCGATGCACTCCTGAAAGCGGGAGAAGAGGATGAAGAGACGTGGCCGACGTATGAACAGGACGGGGAACCGGAAGTGGCAGTAACAACGGCTGAAACAAAACATACAACAGCGTCCAAAACTGCAGCGGAAGAAGGGGCGCGCGCAGCAAATGTACAGAACGAAGAAGAAAAACACACACAATATATTGGCGATAATATCAATCAAAAAGATGCGAGTATCCAGCAAGCAACGTTTTCTGAACTGGAACAGATAAGTTTGAATCAAAGTGAAAAACGTAATCTCGATATGCTTATGGATATACCCCTAAAAGTATCCGTTGAACTTGGCCATGCGAAGCAAACGATTAAGAATATTCTTGAACTGTCTGCTGGTTCGGTTATTGAACTGGATAAGCTGGCAGGGGAACCAGTCGATATACTTGTCAACGAAAAATTAGTTGCAAAAGGGGAAGTCGTTGTCATTGAGGAGAGTTTCGGAGTTCGGGTAATGGATATTATCAGCCAGTCTGACAGGCTTATGAAGTTAAAGTAGATCTTTAATCATCATCCGTATAAATGCGGCATCGTTCATCACTATTTGGGAGCGTCAGTTGCCGCTGAAGGACTTCTATGTTTCAGGAAGCCGATACGCATCCGTTCATTGGAAGCTGCCACATCACCATAGGCAGGCATCTCCATAAGCAGAACTGATTATAAAATTACAAAACAATGCTTATAATAATGCTTGATAGGTTATCATAGTTATGGTATATTTATCTCTGGTGTAAAACTGTGTTTGCTTTTTGTGTGAACACACTGGAATACACACGCCAAGTGATTTGTGTATTTGGTGCCATTTTTGAAACGTAATGACGCTTTAAAAGCGAGGGACGGAAAGCCCTTTGAACAGCTGCTGAGCGTTGTTCCGGTAATGGTGTTTATGCAAAGATGAGCTTGAGCGGAGGAAAAACCATTAGGAGGAATATTTTATGTCAGTTATTTCAATGAAACAACTGTTGGAAGCTGGTGTACATTTTGGTCACCAGACACGCCGCTGGAACCCGAAGATGAAGAAATATATCTTCACGGAGCGCAACGGCATTTACATTATTGACCTGCAAAAAACGGTTAAAAAGGTGGAGGAAGCCTACAACTACGTGCGGGATATCGCTGCAAACGGTGGTTCCATCCTTTTTGTCGGCACGAAGAAACAGGCACAGGATTCTGTCCGGGATGAAGCAACCCGTTCAGGCATGTTTTTTGTGAACCAGCGCTGGTTGGGTGGCACGTTGACAAACTTCCAGACAATCCGCAAGCGTATTAACCGTCTGAAGGATATTGAACGCATGGAAGAGGATGGCACGTTTGAAGTGCTTCCGAAAAAAGAGGTTGTTGATCTCTTGAAAGAAAAAGACCGTCTCGTTAAGTTCCTTGGTGGAATCAAAGAGATGGATAATCTGCCAGACGCTATGTTTGTTATTGATCCGCGCAAAGAACGGATTGCAATCGCGGAGGCTCATAAATTAAACATTCCGATTATCGCCATGGTTGACACCAATTGCGATCCGGATGAAATTGATTATGTCATCCCTGCAAACGACGATGCGATCCGTGCGGTGAAACTGATGACTTCCAAAATGGCGGATGCTGTTCTTGAAGTGAAACAAGGTGAAGAAACAGAAGAACCAGAAGCGGAAGAACAGGCGGTAGCTGCCGGAGAAGCAGAGTCAGAATCAGAAACAGATAATACGTAAAAGGTGAAAGGACAGGTGATAAGGGGATGCGAGCCTTTTATCACCTTTTTTTAGCAGTTAATAAAGTGTGAATACTTTCTTGCTGCGACTTGCACTCCAAAGCATAAGGGCTTCGAGGAAAGCCAAGGATGCCTACTAAGAATCCCTTTAGCGATAAGCTGAATTTTCTGAAGAAAGTACAAACGTTTAACAAGATCTGAAGGAGGAATAACTATGGCAATAACTGCGAAACTGGTTAAAGAACTGCGTGAAAAAACAGGTGCCGGCATGATGGACTGCAAAAAGGCACTTCAGGAAACAGACGGAGATCTCGACAAAGCAATGGAACATTTGCGTGAAAAAGGTATGGCAAAAGCGGCTAAGAAAGCAGATCGCATTGCCGCTGAAGGTGCTGCTCACATTGAAATGGACAACAATACAGCAGCTCTCTTGGAAGTGAATTGTGAAACGGACTTCGTTGTCAAAAATGATCAGTTCCAGGCTCTTCTTAGTGAACTAGGAAAACATATCGTCGAGCAAAAACCGGAAACTGTTGAAGAAGCTTTGCAGCAAGAACTTCATGGTGACGGTGAAACTGTCGAGAAGTATATTAATGCCACTGTTGCCAAAATCGGTGAGAAAATCTCACTTCGTCGCTTCACACTGCTGAACAAAACAGATAACGATGCCTTTGGAGCATACATTCATATGGGTGGGAGCATCGGCGTCCTGACATTGCTGGAAGGATCCACCGATCAAGACGCAGCTAAAGACATTGCCATGCATGCAGCTGCTGTCAGCCCCCGTTATGTTTCGCGTGATGAAGTGCCAGAAGAGGAAGTTGCGAGTGAACGGGAAGTACTGAAGACACAGGCAATGAATGAAGGCAAGCCAGAGCACATCGTGGATAAGATGGTTGAAGGTCGCCTTGGTAAATTCTTCGAAGAGATTTGTCTGCTTGAGCAGGATTTTGTCAAAGACCCTGACCAAAAAGTGAAGCAATACGTTGAAAGCAAAAATGCATCTGTGAAAACTTTTGTCCGGTATGAAGTTGGCGAAGGAATGGAAAAACGCGAAGAGAACTTTGCCGAAGAAGTTATGAATCAAATGAATAACTAAGATTGAAATAGAAATAGGGAACAACGGGATGGCTGTTCCCTATTTCACTAAAAGAGGTTGTTCAAAAAGTCCGGTTATCCTCATTTTTGAACACGGAACTAAAACAAGTTTTCAGACCTTTATGGATGCTTGCAGACAATATGAAACGTTCAGGTGGAGGTAGTTATGACAACAGCTCGATACCGTAGAATTGTGTTAAAGTTAAGTGGAGAAGCTTTAAGCGGAAACCAGGGCTATGGAATTGAACCGCAAGTGATTCAGTCGATTGCCGCACAGGTCAGAGAAGTTGCTGAACTTGGTGTGGAAGTTGCCGTTGTTGTCGGCGGCGGTAATATCTGGCGCGGCAAGGTTGGCAGCGAAATGGGCATGGATCGTGCTACAGCTGACTATATGGGCATGCTTGCAACCATTATGAATTCGCTGGCACTTCAGGACAGCCTCGAAAAAGGCGGCATTCCAACCCGAGTACAGACATCCATAGAAATGCGTCAAGTTGCGGAACCTTACATAAGGAGAAAAGCAATCCGCCATCTTGAAAAGAAACGTGTTGTCATTTTTGCTGCGGGCACAGGAAATCCTTATTTCTCAACCGATACGACAGCTGCATTACGGGCTGCAGAAATTGAAGCAGAAGTGATCCTGATGGCTAAAAACAATGTGGATGGTGTCTATTCAGATGATCCAAAAGTAAACACAGAAGCTGAGAAGTATACGGAGATTTCCTATATGCAAATGCTGAACAAAGGTCTCGGCGTAATGGATTCGACAGCTTCATCACTGTGTATGGACAATGATATCAAGCTTATTGTATTCTCGATAATGGAAAAAGGCAATATTCGACGCGTTGTGCAAGGTGAGCCAATTGGTACAATGATAAGGGGGAACGAATAATGGCTGATGATATAGTCAAGGACATGCAAAGTAAAATGGAAGAGGCTGTACAGGCTTTTTCAAAGAATTTGGCGACGGTAAGGGCTGGTCGGGCAAATCCGGCTATTTTGGACAGTGTAAATGTTGATTACTATGGTGCAGTTACACCGCTTAATCAGCTGTCCAACATTTCTGCACCGGAGGCTCGGCTTTTGGTCATTACCCCATTTGACAAGTCATCGATAGAAAATATTGAAAAAGCAATTCAAAAGGCTGATCTTGGCCTATCTCCGTCGAGTGACGGTAATGTGGTCCGGATAAATATACCCGCTCTCACGGAAGAACGCCGCAAAGAGCTGGTGAAAATTGTTGGGAAGTACGCGGAGGAGTCACGTGTGCAAGTGCGGAATGTGCGGCGTGAAGCGAATGATCAGCTTAAGAAAGCAGAAAAAAATGGCGACCTGACAGAAGACGATTTGAAAAAAGAGCAGGATAATGTACAGAAAGAAACAGATAAACACATCGATAAAATTGATCAGCTTGTCAAAGAGAAGGAAAAAGAAATATTAGAAGTATAAAGAAATGAAGGACTAGTCAAATAAGGAACTATAGCCCTCTTATAGAAGAGGGCTTTTGTTTCTATAGCAGCAAGTGCGGTTACATGCATTTCCTTGAACTATCAGTAAAACAAGGGTTTGATTAACAAAAGCCTTGTTTTCCTGATGTTTCAATGAAATGTTTTAAAAATTAACCGATTATAGTGATATAATGATGATTCATTCTAATAGGATAGGGATAGTATTCACATTTTTTTATGTGATACTGGCCCGCCACTGCTCACAATACTCCCGGGCCCTTTTTAATGAAAGACAGGGCATAGACGATATCGGAGGACAAATTATGTCAATGAAACTTCCTTTTTTTAAAAAAAAGAAACCCGAACCGAAAGAACAATCCGAGTTTGATACGATACCGAAACATGTCGCCATTATTATGGATGGGAATGGCCGCTGGGCAAAAAAAAGAGGACTGCCGCGGATTGCTGGCCATAAAGAAGGCATGGACGTTGTACGAGATGTAGTGAAAACGGCTGTATCCTTTCATATTGAAATTTTAACCCTTTATGCGTTCTCAACCGAAAATTGGAAACGACCGGACTCAGAAGTTGATTACTTGCTGCGGCTGCCGAAAGAATTTTTACATATCTATTTGCCCGAACTGATTGAGAACAACGTCCGGATTGAAACGATTGGTGAGTTGGAGCTGCTCCCGGATCATACAAAAGAAGCTGTTCACTATGCCAAGGAAAAAACGAAAGATAATGATGGATTATTATTGAATTTTGCTTTAAACTATGGAAGTAGATTCGAAATCATGGAAGCGATTAGGCGAATTGTTGCTGACATTGATGATAATCAATTGAAGCTTGATTCCCTCGATGAAAAGACGTTTGCGGCCTATCTTTATACAAATGGATTATCGGATCCTGATTTGTTGATCCGGACAAGCGGGGAGAAGCGATTAAGCAATTTCCTGCTATGGCAGGCTGCTTATTCCGAATTCTGGTTCACGGATGTGCTGTGGCCGGACTTTTCCGAGGAAATGTTTAAAGACGCGCTTCATGATTATCAGCAGCGGAAACGGCGTTACGGGGGCGTATAAGGTGTTGAACAATAGATGAGACAGCGAATTCAGACAGCAATCTTAGCATTTATTATATTTATTCCATTTGTGTTGATTGGCGGTGTGACGTTTCGGGTTTTTGTTTTCCTGCTTGCAGCCATTGCATTCATAGAGCTAATCCGCATGCGGAAAATCGGCAGTTATTATATTCCTGTTTTGCTGGCAATCATACTGTTATGGCTATTGATGCTTAATGACCCTGCAGCTGTATTACCAGGGCTGGGGAAATCAGAAATCATCATGATATTTGTTCTCTTCCTGCTGGCATATACGGTTATGGCCAAAAACAAATTTGCTTTTGACGATGCAGGGTTTATTCTTTTGGCTTTCATTTATGTGGGCATGGGCTTCTTCTATCTGATTGAAACCCGTGATGCGGGCACCAATGTTCAGGGATTGACCAACCTGCTGTATGTACTTCTGGTTATCTGGGCTACGGATACTGGCGCTTATTTTTTCGGACGTGCTTTTGGCAGGCGCAAATTGTGGCCTGAGATTAGCCCGAATAAGACTGTTGAGGGTGCTATTGGCGGTGTTTTACTGGCCTGCGTCATTGGGATTTCTTTCCATATGGTTCACCCATTTCAAAATGATATGATGGTTGTAGTTGCTGTCACCGTTTTGGTATCTGTGTTCGGCCAAATTGGAGACTTGGTAGAATCAGCCTTTAAACGGTATTACGGTGTGAAGGATTCCGGGAATTTGCTGCCGGGGCACGGAGGTATTCTTGACAGGCTGGACAGTTTACTGTTTGTATTGCCGATTTTGCATTTCATCCAATTTTTCTCATAAATAGGAAGAAAGGTTTTGTTATGCCTATGACAACTATAAACACCCCACTAAGTGAAGGAAGGTGGTTCTTTTGACCACAGTTATTGCGTTTATCATCATGTTCGGCCTGCTTGTATTTATTCACGAGTTCGGCCACTTAATTTTCGCGAAACGGGCAGGAA
>NZ_JBHUNA010000009.1:0-19263 GCF_042685205.1 Lentibacillus juripiscarius | reverse complement strand
CCGTGTATACGATTCGCCTGCTTCCGATTGGGGGATATGTACGGGTTGCCGGTGATGACCCGGAAATAATTGAGCTGAAGCCAGGCCAGCATATTGGCCTTGAATTCAACCCGGAAGATAATGTGCAAAAAATAATTGTTAACCACAAATCCAAACATCCGGATGCGAGAGTCATTGAGGTAGAACATGCTGATCTGGACCACCAGCTAATCATTGAAGGGTATGAACCGGATGAAGAGGGTGAAAAGTTACGGTTTTCGGTTGATCGCAAGGCTTTCTTTGTCATGGATGAGGAAGAAACACAGATTGCTCCTTACGACCGTCAATTTGCTTCCAAAAGTGCCGGCAAAAGAGCGATGCAGTTATTTGCCGGGCCAATGATGAACTTTTTATTGGCAATTGTTATTTTCTTCATTGTGGGCCTCATCCAGGGGGTCCCGTCAGACAAAGCATTGGTTGACGGCATCGTGTCGGGAAGTCCAGCTGAAGAAGCGGGCTTTCAGAAGGGCGATAAAATTGTAAGAATTGAAGGCAATGCCATTGCTGGATGGGATGAGTTCGACAAGATCGTCAAAGATAGCCCTGGGAAAGAACTGGATATGACGGTAAAGCGTAATGGAAGCACAGAAACCTTGACCGTCACACCAGATAAACTCGAGGGGCAGGGCATTACCATTGGACAAGTAGGCGTTCAGCGGGCATTTGAACAATCGTATGCCGGAACCATCCAATTCGGTTTTGAGAAGACGTATGACACGACAAAGATGATTCTGACCAACTTAGGAATGCTCGTAACCGGGCAGTATTCGATTGAGATGCTCTCCGGTCCTGTAGGAATTTATGACGCAACAGACCAGGTGGTGCAGGCCGGGTTTATATCATTTCTGATGTGGACGGCCATTTTGAGCGTTAATTTGGGCATCATCAATTTGGTGCCGATACCTGCACTTGATGGAGGCCGTTTGCTGTTCGTTGGTATTGAGGCCGTCCGGGGTAAACCTGTAGACCCGCAGAAAGAAGGAATTGTTCATTTTATTGGCCTTGCGCTATTGATGCTATTGATGATTGTTGTGACATGGAATGATATCCAGCGGCTTTTCTAATAAAAAAGGTTGTTCAAAAAGTCCGGTAAAAATGACACTTCGAATTTCTTCGTTGACTTGTTTCTCCGCTACTCATGTATCTCTATGCATACATTCCGTTGCTCGAAACTACGTCGCCTCGAAATTCTCGGTCCTTTTTATCCTCCTTTTTGAACACGCAATAACAGGAACCATGCATTCGTTGTGAACCCTTGTCCAGCACACGTGGCAAGGGTTCCACAAATTAGGGTCGCTTTTTTTGAACAGAATCAGGGGGAAAACATGATGGATATTTCAACAAGTGAAAAAATGGGTTTGCTGCTGCAGCAGATCAGCATGCCGGAAACATATGCCAATGATCATTTTCATGAAAGCCGGCTGTTGAAATTGGAAGTCCTTAAACAGACAAAAACATGGCACTTTCATATACAAGTGAGAAAGCTGCTGCCAGCAGAGGTTTATTCGATCCTTTTTTCCAAATTGAAGGAAACGTTCACTCCATTAGCATATGTTGACTTAACGATATACACAGAGGATAATCATACAGATGCTGAGACAATTTGTGGGTATTGGCAAAACTTCCTGCAATCCGTGTCAGATCTATCACCGGCCTATAAAGACCTTGTTTTTGATCAGACGCCACGTGTAACGAATCAAAAAATATCCTTGACTGCCAGGAATGAGGCAGAGGGAAATGCACTGAAGAGACGGCTGGAAAAGCCTTTTCAGGATTATTGCAAAAAGGTTGGTGCCCCAGTTTTCTCCATTGCGATTGAAGTAAAAGAAGCAGAAGCAGAAGAGTTGGCTAAATTCCGGGAGCAAAAGGCGAAGGAAGACCAGGAGCTTGTCATGAAAACCGTACAGGAAAAGGAAAAGCGGGATAAAGATAAACAAACTGGTGAACAGAATAAACCGCTCATGCTCGGGTATAACATTCAGGATGAACCGATGCAAATGGAAGACATACAAGACGAAGAGCGCCGTGTTACTGTACAGGGCTATGTGTTTTCTGCGGAAATCCGCGAGCTTCGTTCTGGGAGAAGCCTACTGATTGCCAAGATCACCGATTATACCGATTCCCTTCAAATCAAAATGTTCTCCAAGGGCGATGAGGACGCCGGAAAATTCACATTGCTGACGGAAGGAATGTGGATTAAGGCACGGGGAAGCATTCAGACAGACATGTACACAAATGAGTTGGCCATGATGGCGAATGATATCCATGAAGTAAAAGTGGAAGCACGACAAGACTCTGCTCCCGATGGGGAAAAACGTGTAGAATTTCATGCGCACACGACAATGAGCCAAATGGATGCGGTTATGTCACCATCCGCCTTTATTAAACAGGCAGCATCCTGGGGCCACAAAGCCGTGGCAATTACGGACCATGCCGGCGTGCAAGGATTTCCGGAAGCGCATGATGCAGGGCAAAAACATGGCGTTAAAGTCATTTATGGCGTTGAAGCTAATCTTGTCGATGACGGTGTTCCCATTGCCTATAATGAAAGTGACGAACAGCTGGACAATGGAACTTATGTTGTATTTGACGTGGAAACGACAGGGCTGTCAGCTGTTTATGACACCATTATCGAGCTAGCCGGAGTAAAGATACATCAAGGCGAAATTATTGACCGTTTCGAATCATTTGCTAATCCGCATCATCCATTATCACAGACAACAACTGATCTTACCGGCATTACGGATGATATGGTCAAGGATGCTCCAGAAGTGAACGAGGTGCTAAAGGATTTTTATGAATGGATGGATGACTGTATTCTGGTTGCACACAATGCAAGTTTTGACATCGGTTTTCTGAACCAGGGCTTTCGGCGGATCGGTTATGCAAAAACAGCCAACCCTGTTATTGATACGCTGGAGTTGTCACGTTTTTTATATCCGGAATTGAAGAACCACCGGCTGAATACGATGTGTAAGCACTTGGACATTGAGCTCACGCAGCATCACCGTGCCATTTATGACGCTGAGGCAACCGGGTATTTATTGTGGAAACTGGTGCAGGGACTTTTGAAAAAGGACATCACCAATCATATGCAATTGAACAATCACATGGGTGAAGGGGACGCGTACAAACGCTCTCGCCCGTCCCATTGCATTCTGCTGGCACAGACAGACGAAGGAATGAAAAATCTCTATAAACTGGTTTCAGCAGCACACGTGGACTATTTTTACCGTGTACCAAGAATCCCCCGTTCCCTGCTTCAGAAGCACCGTAAAGGGATTCTTGTCGGATCAGCCTGTGACCAGGGTGAAGTGTTTGAAACCATGATGCAGAAATCCGCAGATGAAGCAGAGAAAGCTGCCGCATTCTATGATTATATTGAAGTGCAGCCGCCATCCAATTACGCACACTTGGTTGAAAAGGAACTGGTCCAGAATGAAGCACAAATTCTTGATATTATATCAAAACTGACAGATTTGGGTAAACGGATGGATAAAATGGTGGTCGCAACCGGTAACGCACATTATTTGGAGGGACATGACAAAATATACCGGCAAATCTTAATCGCATCCCAGTCCGGGAATCCGCTAAATCGACAAACCTTGCCTGATACACCTTTCCGGACAACGGATGAGATGTTGGAATGCTTCCGCTTTCTTGGCGAAGATAAAGCGCAAGAGATAGTGGTTGACAACTCGAACGCATTGGCGGACAGCATTGGGGATCTGTCCCCGGTAAAAGATGGTCTTTTCACACCGACAATTGAAGGGGCGGACCAGGAAATGCGGGATCTCTGCTATAATCGGGCCAAATCCATTTATGGTGATCCTGTTCCGAATATCGTAACCGACCGGCTGGAAAAAGAACTGTCCAGTATCATCGGTCACGGATTCTCTGTTATTTATCTTATTTCGCATAAGCTGGTGAAGAAATCATTGGATGATGGGTATCTGGTGGGGTCGCGCGGATCGGTCGGCTCCTCATTGGTAGCAACGATGTCTGAGATAACAGAAGTGAACCCCTTGCAGCCCCATTATGTATGTACCGGGTGTCATTATCATGAATTTATCACAGATGGATCGGTCGGCAGCGGTTTCGATCTTCCGGACAAAAACTGTCCAAACTGCGAAATCCCTTTGACAAAAGATGGACAAGATATTCCATTTGAAACCTTTTTAGGGTTTAAAGGGGACAAAGTGCCAGATATCGATTTGAACTTCTCGGGAGAATACCAGCCAAGAGCGCATAATTATACGAAAGTGTTATTCGGTGAAGAGAATGTTTACCGTGCAGGGACTATCGGGACAATCGCAGAGAAAACAGCGTATGGCTATGTGAAAGGGTACGCTTCCGATAAACAGCTCGTGTACAAAAACGCAGAAATTGACAGGCTTGTTCAGGGGTGTACCGGTGTTAAACGGACAACAGGCCAGCATCCAGGCGGAATCATTGTTGTCCCGGAAGATAAGGAGATTTATGATTTTACACCAATCCAATACCCTGCGGATGACCGGAATAGTGAATGGAAAACAACACATTTCGACTTCCATTCCATCGATAACAATTTGCTCAAACTGGATATTCTCGGGCACGATGATCCGACAGTTATACGCATGCTGCAAGATTTGAGTGGAATTGATCCAAAAACAGTTCCAACCGATGACGAAGAAGTGATGAAAATCTTCTCAGGGACGGAAACACTTGGTGTGACACCCGAACAGATTAATTGCCAGACAGGTACCCTTGGTGTTCCGGAGTTTGGTACAAGATTTGTCCGTCAGATGCTGGAGGATACAAAGCCAAATACATTTGCTGAACTTGTCATTATATCCGGGTTGTCGCACGGTACGGATGTATGGCTTGGAAATGCCGAACAGCTAATTAATGATGGTATTTGTGAACTGCCTGATGTTATCGGTTGCCGTGACGATATCATGGTATATCTTCTGCATAAGGGACTGGAAGCATCCATGGCTTTTACGATCATGGAATATGTTCGTAAAGGCAGAGGGCTTAAAGATGAATGGATAGAAGAAATGAAAAAGCATGGGGTGCCGGACTGGTATATTGAATCATGCAAAAAGATTAAATATATGTTCCCGAAAGCGCACGCTGCCGCTTATGTTTTAATGGCAGTTCGGATTGCCTATTTCAAAGTGCACTACCCGATTTACTTTTATGCTGCTTACTTTTCTGTCCGTGCCGGCGATTTTGAGCTGGATACGATGATCAAAGGTTCAGATGTGATTAGACAGCGGATTGAAGGTATTATGGCACAAGGGAACGATGCGTCGCCAAAAGAAAAAAGTCTTTTGACAGTATTGGAAGTAGCGCTGGAGATGTGTGAACGCGGTTATTCATTTCAAAAGGTAGATTTGTATCAATCGAAAGCGTCCGAGTTTATTGTTGATGGTCACTCACTAATTCCACCGTTTGATGCTGTGGATGGACTTGGAACAAACGCGGCCATCAATATTGTCAATGCTCGGCAAGACGGCGAGTTCCTTTCCAAAGAGGATCTCCGCCAGCGCAGTAAGATTTCAAAAACAGTACTGGAATACCTGGACAACCATGGCTGCCTCGATGGAATGGCCGAAAAAAACCAGCTGTCATTGTTCTAGGCTGTTTTCTAAACAATCATTGTTATTTCCAGGGATGATAATGAAATCTTACTGGGCAGTTTCTATAAAATGCGACACAACTTTGTATGAGTGTTAGACCACCGCTACGGAAATACACTTCGCTTTCCGTGGGCGACTGATGAGCCTCCTCGTGCTTTGCACTGCGGGGTCTCATCTAGGCCTCTGCTCCCACAGGAGTCTCCGTGTATTTCCTCCGCTAGTGTTGTGCGTTCATACATTTATTTGTTGCTTGATTAAATCTCTATTGTGTTGGTTGATTGGAACGGAGGGCAGTCGACTCCTGCGGGAACAGCACGTGTCTGAAGACCCCGCAGCGGCGGTTTTCCGCGAGGAGGCTGAAGCCGTGCCCGCGGAAAGCGACTGCCCGGAGTGGAAATCAACGTAGCACTTGTGTCGCAGTTTACATCAACTGTACTGGAAAACAGTGATGTATGGAAAAGGGCCTTGTTTTAAAATTAGCCTGTTTTCTCAATACCAGAAATCACAGAGGGAAGTGGTAATTTGGAATTCACGAACGGACATAATCAATCAATCCGAGAGTTTCTTACCTGCAACAAGCAGGTTTTTGAAGACAAATTGCTTTGTGAGGCGAAAAATGTTCGCGGTAAGATTGAGGAAATTCAGCTGATCGGGAATATTAATCTGCTGCGTAATGCGCATAAACTAGTTCTGTTTGTTGTCGATGAAAAAGAGCAGGAAGTAGAGGAGTTTGCAGAGCAGGAAGGTATTGCCTGGGCAAAATACTCACTTACTCTCGCACTGAAAATTGAGTGGATTCAGGCAATACGCCGAACACTATGGGATTTTCTTTATGAACACGACAAGATAAATGAAAAAATAAACAGCCGTGATGAATTCTACCAGATGGAAAATAAAGTAAATGATTTGATTGATAAGTTTCTAAATGGATTTTTTATCAGTTATTCCTCCTTTAAAGATAAACAGCTTGAAGACCAGCGAAAACTGGTGGAAAATCTATCGGTACCAATTATCCCAATCACATCAATGATAAGCATATTGCCGTTAATCGGATCCATGGACAGAAATAGGGCAAACATTATTGAAGAGAAAGTGTTGCTTGAAATCGGTGGGCGGCGTGTACAGACATTAATAATGGATCTGTCCGGAATTGCAGATATGGAAATGGAAGCAATTCAACTTTTTATGAGATTACTGGACGGAGTTTCAATGATGGGCTGTAAACCTGTGATTACTGGTTTACGACCGGAAATCGTGCAGAATATGGTAGATTTAGATGTAAAATTTGGTCAGAATGTGGAAACGAAAGGAACATTGCAACAAGCACTGGATGGCTATTTGAATGCAGAAAATAATAAAAATGCATCAGCGGGTGTTCTTGAATAAACCGCAAAGAGACGTAACAACCAAATTCTTGCATCATTATTGTACATATGCTATAGTTTTAAAGGTACGTAATGATACGGTGCAGTTAAAGAGTGGGAGCCCCCCACTCTTTATTCATACTGCTGACTTCCACACTGTCCCCCTTGCCACATCTTCCGGCAGGGGGTTTATATTATCATAGCATCTCATTCCATGTTTTTCGGAACACTTTAGGGATAAAGGGATTCTGGATGCAGGAAGCAGCAGTCTATGTGCAATGAAAAGTGTATGATGGTCCAT
The DNA here is from genome assembly GCF_042685205.1 of Lentibacillus juripiscarius. NCBI lineage: Bacteria > Bacillati > Bacillota > Bacilli > Caryophanales > Bacillaceae > Lentibacillus > Lentibacillus juripiscarius. Next base: position 11,935 of record NZ_JBHUNA010000009.1, on the reverse strand, counting down.
ACTAGGAAATAATTACAATTGAATAAAGGAGGATTTTTGTTGAGTTCCCATGTAATCAAAACTACCGAAGAATTGGCAGCACCCATTTTGGAGGAAAAGGGACTGGAACTGGTTGATATTGAATATGTGAAAGAAGGCAAGGACTGGTTCCTGCGTGTTTATATTGACAAAGACGGCGGTGTTGATATCAATGAATGCGGAATCGTCTCCGAGCAGCTGGGTGAAAAGCTTGATCAGGCTGATCCTGTTAAAGGGGCTTATTTTTTGGAAGTATCATCACCAGGTGTCGAGCGCCCGTTGAAAACAAAAGACGATTTCCAAAAAAATCTAGGATCTAATGTGTATGTCAAACTCTATGAACCCATAGACGGTCAAAAGGAATATGAGGGAACACTAAAGACATTTGATGGTGAAACAGCCGCCATTGAATATAAAGTCAAAACCCGGACAAAGATTGCAGAAGTACCATACGACAAGATTGCAAAAGCAAGATTAGCGGTCACATTGTAAAGGGGGAAACGAAAGTGAACAGTCAATTGTTTGATGCCATTGATTATTTGGAAGAGGAAAAAGGGATAGATAAAGATATATTGATGGAGGCACTGGAAGCAGCCCTTATTTCCGCCTATAAAAAGAACTTTAAATCTGCTTCAAACGTACGTGTTGATATTGATGAGGAGTCAGCTTCATTAAAGGTATTTTCACGCAAAACTGTGGTGGATGAGGTCGAAAACAATCTTGAAGAAATATCCCTGGATGAAGCAAGAGAGATTGATCCGAATTATGAGGCTGATGATGTTATTGAAGTGGAAGTGACTCCAAAAAACTTTGGACGAATTGCGGCCCAGGCAGCCAAACAAGTTGTTACGCAGCGCGTCCGAGAGGCAGAGCGCGGTGTGATTTTCAGTGAGTATGCTGACCGTGAGGAAGACGTGATGACAGGCATCATATCGCGTAAAGATCCGCGTTTCGTCTATGTTAATCTCGGAAAAATTGAAGCGAAACTTGCTGAATCGGAGCAAATGCCGACTGAAGAATACTACGTGCATGACCGACTAAAGGTATTTGTCACAAAAGTGGAGAACACAAGTAAAGGGCCACAGATTTATATATCGCGTTCCCATCCGGGGTTGTTGAAACGCTTATTTGAAATGGAAGTGCCGGAAATATATGATGGTACTGTGGAAATACAATCAGTAGCCCGTGAAGCAGGTGACCGTTCCAAGATTTCAGTTCATGCCGATGATCCGGAGATTGATGCAGTTGGGTCTTGTGTCGGACAGCGTGGGCAGCGGATACAAGTCGTCGTCGATGAACTGAAAGGTGAAAAAATTGACGTTGTTGAATGGTCAGAAGATCCTGTTGTTTATGTTTCCAATGCCCTAAGCCCGTCCAAAGTGGTAGACGTTCTTGTGGATGAGGAAGACAAGGCAACAACGGTAATTGTACCGGATTATCAATTGTCACTGGCCATCGGCAAACGAGGTCAGAATGCCCGCCTGGCGGCCAAATTGACCGGATGGAAAATTGATATCAAAAGCGAATCGGAAGCACGCGAAGAAGGGCTTTTAACAGATGATGATTCCGATGAACTTAGTGATGATGATGCTTATTCTGACAACGAGGAAGACTTGTTTGAATAAGGGGGAAGTCCAATGGTTAAAAAAAAGAAAACACCACTGCGCAAATGTATTGTGTCAAATGAAATGAAACCAAAAAAAGAACTGATACGGGTAGTCCGTAATAAGGAAGGTGAGGTATTTGTCGACCTCACCGGCAAGAAAAATGGGCGCGGTGCCTATGTTTCGGCCGATCCGGAAGTCATTGCCAAAGCCGAAAAGGGAGATTTTCTCAGCAGGCAGCTGAATGCCGAAATCGATCCGGTTGTTTATGCCGAACTGAAACAAGCCGCGGAAGGTAAAATAAATGAAAAATAATTATCTGAATATAGTCGGACTCGCCTACCGGGCGGGGAAGTGTTCCATCGGGGAAGATACAATCGTAAAAGATATCCGGCAGAAAAGAGCAAAACTCGTTCTGCTGGCAAGTGATATTGGACCCCGCACACAAAAAAAACTCATGAATAAATGCCATACCTATGAGGTGCCATTTGCTTTTGTGGATGACAGAGAAACACTGTCAAATGCAATCGGGAAATCCCAACGAGTGGCAGCAGCAATACTGGATGAAGGTTTCGCAGCCAAAATCCAATCGCTGCTAGGGTGAAAAATTTTTGGGGGTGGATGTATGAGCAAAATGCGCATATATGAATATGCAAGGCAGAATAACACAACCAGTAAAGAAGTAATCCAGCAATTAAAAAATTTAGATGTGGATGTCAAAAACCATATGTCAACTATTTCCATTGACACAATCGTGGAACTGGATAAAAAATTCGCATCAAACGGGAACGGAACTAAAAGTAAACCCGGGAACAATAATCAGCAAATCAGCAGTTCGAACCACAATAAAAATAAAAATGAAAGCGGACAGCGTATGAACAAACAACAAACAAATAAAAAATCAAATAACCAAAATCAGGAAAACCCGAATAAAAAGAAAGCGTCACAAGAACAGCAGAAGCAAGCAAATTCAAATGCTAATAAGAAACAAGTGACGCAAGGACAGCAGAAACAAACAAGGCCGAACAATAAGCAAGCGCCGCAGGGACAGCAGAAACAGGGCGGCAATCAAAAGCGCCAGGATCAGCAAAAGAAAAAGGGACGGCAGAACAAGAATCAGCAGCATAAACGTAACAACAGAAACAACAATACCAACACAGCGCCAAAACCTGTCAAAAAAACACCGGAGAAAATCACCTACAGTGAAACACTGACCGTTGAGGAATTGGCAGCCAAGCTGAATAAAGAGGCTTCGGAAATTATCAAAAAACTTATGTTCCTCGGTGTCATGGCTACCAAGAACCAAGATCTTGATGATGATGCTGTCGAATTGATTTGTGATGAATTTGGTGTTGAAGTGGAAAAAGAAATTATTCTGGAAGACACTGATTTTGATAAATACCGTGATCAGGATGATAAGGCGGAATTAGTTGAACGTCCTGCAGTTGTGACGATTATGGGTCATGTTGACCATGGTAAAACAACACTTCTTGATGCTATCCGCCATACGAAGGTAACAGAAGGAGAAGCTGGCGGAATTACACAGCATATCGGTGCCTATCAGGTGGAAAACGATGGAAGGAAACTGACCTTTCTTGATACGCCAGGTCACGCTGCTTTTACGAGCATGCGCTCCCGTGGTGCTCAGGTAACTGATATTGCTGTCCTCGTTGTCGCGGCAGATGACGGTGTGATGCCACAGACGGTTGAAGCAATTAATCATGCGAAAGCCGCCGAAGTTCCGATCATTGTTGCTGTTAACAAGATGGACAAAGAAGGGGCAAATCCGGACCGCGTCATGCAGGAACTGACGGAATACGAATTGATTCCGGAAGACTGGGGCGGCAATACCATTTTTGTCAACATGGCTGCCTTCAAACATGAGGGAATAGACAGCCTTCTGGAGATGCTTCAGCTTGTTTCCGAAATGGAAGAGTTGAAAGCTAATCCTAAGGCAAACGCATTTGGAACAGTTATTGAGGCCGAGCTTGATAAAGGAAGAGGACCTGTTGCTACCTTGCTGGTACAGAATGGCACACTGCATGTCAGTGATTCCGTTGTTGTCGGCAGTACATTTGGCCGTGTCCGGACAATGGTCAATGACGAGGGGAAACGTGTGCAGTCGGCTGAACCATCCACTCCCGTGGAAATTACAGGCTTAAATGATGTACCGCAAGCTGGTGATCAGTTCCTTGTATTCTCGGATGAGAAAAAGTCTCGCCAGGTCGGTGAGGCACGTCAGCAAAAACACATTCAAGAAACCCGATCCGAAACAACGAAAGTCAGTGTGGATGACTTGTTTGAACAAATTAAACAAGGTGAAATGAAAGAGATTAACATTGTCATTAAGGCCGATGTGCAAGGATCTGCTGAGGCACTCGCATCTTCCCTTGAAAAGATTGATGTGGAAGGTGTTAAAATCAAAATCATTCATACTGGTGTTGGCGCGATTAAAGAATCGGATATCATTCTTGCTTCTGCATCCAATGCCATTGTCATCGGATTCAACGTGCGTCCGGATGTCAATGCTAAAAAAGCTGCTGAAACAGAAAAAGTAGATGTCCGTCCGCATCGTATTATTTATAAAGTAATAGAGGAAATTGAGGCAGCAATGAAAGGTATGCTCGATCCGGAATATGAAGAAAAGGTGATCGGGCAGGCTGAAGTCAGGGAAACGTTCAAAGTTTCACGTATTGGCACAATTGCAGGCTGCTACGTGACAGAAGGAAAGATAACACGTGATTCAGGCGTGCGTCTTATACGTGAAGGGGTTGTCCAGTTTGAAGGTGAAATTGACACCTTAAAACGTTATAAAGACGATGTGAAAGAAGTTGCACAAAACTACGAATGTGGTATAACCATAAAAAGTTTCAATGATATTAAAGAGGGAGATATATTGGAAGCATTCGTAATGGAGGAAATTAAGCGTACATGATTGTTTATGCCGAAATGGAATGCATGCTGTATGAAGGCCAGTCCCTAAAGCAAAAACGTTCCGTCATCAAACGCATAACTGCCAAATTGCGGAATGACTTGAATGTTGCCGTCACGGAGCTGGATTACCATGATTTGTGGCAGCGGACAAAACTTGGGATCGTGACAATTTCTATCGATGGGGTACATGGCGAACAAGTAATCCAGGAAGCACTAAGGATTGTGGATGGAGTTCCTGAACTGGAACGTACCATTACAGATGTTGAGCATTTATAGCAGGCAGATCGTCATAGGAATTGAGGTGATCAAAATGGGTGATATTCGTTCAAATCGTGTAGCAGAACAAATGAAAAAGGAATTGGGTGAGCTGTTAAGCCAGAAAATTAAGGATCCCCGGGTTGGATTCGTGACAGTTACCGATGTGGAAGTGACCGGTGATCTGCAGCAGGCGAAGATATTCATCTCCGTGCTTGGTAGTGAGGAAGAAAAGCACGAAACACTCACTGGTCTTGCGAAAGCGAAAGGATTTATTCGCTCGGAAATCGGCAAACGCATACGACTGAGAAAAACACCGGAAATCACGTTTGAATTTGATGAAGCTTTTGAGTACGGTAATCGTATCGAAAAAATTCTGCGTGACTTGAATAATTAAACAGCAGCACGGGATACAATCTGACCCGTCGGCACTAAGCTGACGGGTCAGATTTTTCCGTGTATGTTCATTTGGGAAACAGGCCTGCTTTTCTTGGCAGATAAGAAAGTATAAATACTTTCTTACTGCATAATTGCAACTAAGGCTTTCGCCATGAAAGCTTGGCGATAAGCCAAGTTTTCTAAGACGCGGAAAAAACTTATGGACTGGAGGTAGCGGCATGAAAGGCATTTTACCTTTATGGAAACCAAGAGGCATGACATCACACGATTGTGTTATGAAAATCCGCAAGCTGCTGCATATAAAAAAAGTTGGACATACAGGGACGCTTGATCCGGAGGTGGAAGGTGTACTGCCTATTTGCATAGGCCAGGCAACTAAAATTGTCCCTTTTCTGACCGATACCAAAAAGACATATACGGCAGAAATCAAGCTCGGTACTGCTACAGAAACCGAGGACAGCCATGGGAAAGTTACTGAAATGAAAAACGTGGCGATTCCTCCTTCTCAACAGAAAATTGAAAACGTGTTACAATTGTTCCGGGGTAACATCACACAGATTCCCCCTATGTACTCGGCTGTTAAAGTAGATGGCAAGAAATTATATGAATATGCCAGGGAAAATGAACAGGTTGAACGTCCTGAGCGCTATGTGACCATTTTTGATCTTGAGCTGGTGGAAGGAAGCATTCGTCATCATTCTTTCGAGGTGCGGGCAGTTTGTTCCAAGGGTACATACATAAGGACACTATGTGTAGACATCGGTGCAAAGTTGGGATATCCGGCACACATGGGTGAATTGTATCGGACAGGATCAGGTGGAATCAGAAAAGAAGATACGGTAACATTTCAGCAAGTGGAACAGGCTGCGGAAAACGATACACTTGGCCGGATCCTGCTCCCAATCGCCCATGGACTTGGACACATGGAGCGATTGTATGTAGATACAGCTGCCAAAAAGCGGATACTTCATGGGCAAAAACTGTCAAAACCCGCTGACACGCCGGATGCCAATCCGTTTCTAATGATGTTGGGTGAAGAGGTGCTGGCTATCTATCAGACACATCCGGAGGACAGCGGAATCATGAAACCAGTAAGGGTTTTCAACGATTGAAAAGTAGGTGAATCAAATTGCAAACGATTATGCTGACGTACCCCCATTCAGTAGTATTGGATGAGCTGCCGGAAACGGTTGCTGCCATCGGCTTTTTTGATGGTGTTCATAAAGGTCATCAAAAGGTGATTCAGACTGCGGTAGATGAAGCCAAGGCAAGGCAAATGCAAAGTGCGGTGATCACCTTTCATCCGCATCCGTCCGTTGTTTTGCGGAAAGATGTGCAGCATGTGAAGTATATAACCCCATTACGGGAAAAACAGGAGATTTTAAAACGGCTGGGCGTTGATCGTCTGTATGTTATTACGTTTGATAAAACATTATCCGCACTGGAACCACAAGACTTTATCGACCATTTCATCATTGATTTGAATATAAAGCATCTTGTTTCAGGTTTTGATTTTTCATATGGGCACAAAGGACGCGGGAATGTGCACACAATACAAGAACATGCAAGGGGGATGTTCACATTTGCCTCCGTTGGTGAAGTAAAAATGGATGGTGAAAAGATAAGCTCGACTAGAATCAGAGAACTGTTGCAGAATGGCTGGGTTAGTAAAGCGAATTCGCTCTTGGGTAGACCGCTGTCCGTCCGCGGCATTGTAAAAGAGGGAGACAAGCGCGGCAGAACAATTGGTTATCCAACGGCGAATATGGATGTCAGTAACGATGCTCTGCTTCCGAAAGTGGGCGTTTATGCTGTCAACGTCCTGTACAAAAACGAAGTGTATGAGGGAATGGCCAGTCTGGGGTATAATCCAACATTTACAGAGGACAGGAAGGAACCGATCATTGAAGTAAATATTTTTGATTACAGTAATGATTTGTATGGCGAAGAACTGATTCTTGAATGGCACAGTTTCATCCGGGATGAAGAGAAGTTCGATAGTGCTGCTGAACTAGTAAAGCAAATAGAAGATGATGAACGACGTATACGGGATTTCTTCCGCCATTAGGTGCAAAAATTCGATCTGTCTCTTGCATTTCATATTAAAAAGGTGTACCCTTAGTAACGTAAACCATCTCTTGGCAATTCGTAACTCCGGCGCTTGCTAGGAGAATGGGGATATATTTAATTTAATGGAGGTGACCCTGATGGCTGTCACAAAAGAACGTAAGAATGAAATCATAAATGAATTCAAAGTTCATGAGAATGATACTGGTTCTCCGGAAGTGCAGATTGCTGTTATGACAGAGGAAATTACAACACTTAACGAACATTTGCGCTTTCATAAAAAAGACCACCATTCACGCCGCGGTCTTTTGCAAATGGTAGGTAAGCGCCGTAACTTGCTTAATTACCTGCGTAAAAAAGACGTAACGCGCTATCGTGATTTGATTAAAAAGCTCGGCCTTCGCCGATAAGAAACGAAAGCGAAAAAGCAGGAGAAATCCTGCTTTTTTCTCTTTTAATCAGCTTTGGTTTCTCCTTTGTCATTTATGGAACCATTTTTTTCTGACAGATAATGAGTTTCTTCGATACATAAAATTTACATTTACGCCCATTAACTATAAAATGAGGGTAGAAGTGGGTGTTCAAAAAGGATTGGTAGGCTTTCATTTTTACCGGACCCTTTTTGAGCAGCCTCCAGAAAGTTTTTGAAGGGAGTTCTATAACTGATGGAAGAAGCAAAGAAAACGTTCTCTACAGAGATTGGCGGCAGAACATTTGCCGTTGAAACTGGAGAACTGGCAAAACAAGCAAATGGAGCAGCTATGATTCGCTATGGTGATACATCCGTATTATCGGTAGCAACGGCATCCAATGAACCAAAAGATTTACCGTTTTTCCCATTAACTGTAAATTATGAAGAGCGACTATATGCAGTAGGGAAAATTCCTGGTGGTTTCATCAAACGGGAAGGCCGTCCAAGTGAAAAAGCAACATTGACCTCACGGCTGATTGACCGCCCGATTCGGCCGCTTTTCCCGGATGGATACAGAAATGAAGTGCAAGTTATCAGCACAGTTATGAGCGTTGATCAGGATTGTTCATCTGAAATAGCCGCCATGATTGGTTCATCGATTGCGCTTTCTATTTCCGACATTCCGTTTTCGGAACCGATAGCAGGGGTTCATGTCGGACGAATTGACGGTGAATTCGTCATCAATCCCACTGTCGAACAAGAAGAAAAAAGTGATATTGATCTGACCGTTGCCGGGACGAAGGATGCCATCAATATGGTGGAAGCCGGTGCTGACGAAATTCCTGAAGATGTTATGCTGGAAGCTATTATGTTCGGTCATCAGGAAATCATCCGCTTGATCGAATTTCAGGAGAAAGTCATTGCAGAAGTCGGTGTAGCGAAAAAGGATTTCCAGGCTAATACTGCAGCTAATGACTTGACTGCTCGAGTAGAAGCAAAGGCAAAGGACAGGCTGGTCGAGGCCATTCAGACTGAAGGAAAACATGCCCGTGATGAAGCAATTGATGCAGTCAAGGATGATGTCAAGGCTTCATTTGAAGAAGAAGGGGAAGAAGAGGATGTCCTGAAGCAGGTTGCTTCTGTACTGGAAAATATGGTCAAAGCGGAAGTGCGGCGCCTGATAACAAAAGAAAAAACACGTCCGGATGGGCGGAAACCCGATGAAATCCGACCATTATCATCACGAGTTAACGTATTGCCGCGGACACATGGTTCAGGGTTGTTCACTCGCGGTCAAACACAGGCATTAAGTGTCTGCACGCTGGGCGCACTGGGTGATGTGCAAATTCTTGATGGTTTGGACTTGGAAGAGTCGAAACGGTTCATGCATCATTATAACTTCCCGCAATACAGTGTCGGAGAAACAGGACCGATTAGAGGGCCAGGCCGCCGTGAAATTGGCCATGGTGCTTTGGGTGAGCGGGCACTAGAGAAAGTTGTTCCAACTGAAAAAGATTTTCCATATACGATTCGTCTTGTTTCCGAAGTGTTGGAGTCAAATGGTTCCACATCACAGGCAAGTATTTGTGCAAGTTCCCTGGCCATGATGGATGCGGGGATACCGATAAAAGCACCGGTTGCCGGTATAGCTATGGGACTTGTTAAATCAGGTGATGACTACACCATACTGACGGATATACAAGGCATGGAAGATGCGCTTGGAGATATGGATTTCAAAGTGGCAGGAACCGAACAGGGTGTGACTGCGCTGCAAATGGATATCAAAATTGAAGGGCTGTCTAAGGAGATTTTACAGGAAGCATTGGAACAGGCTAAAAAAGGGCGAATGCAAATTCTTGACTCGATGCTGGCTACACTCAGTGGACCAAGAGAACACCTGTCTGAACATGCGCCAAAAATCATGACGATGGCCATCAATCCTGATAAAATCCGGGATGTCATTGGACCGAGCGGAAAACAGATCAATAAGATTATTGATGAAACCGGTGTGAAAATTGACATCGAGCAGGATGGAAGTGTATTCATTTCTTCTCCAGATGCTGAAATGAATCAAAAAGCAAAACAGATCATTGAGGATCTTGTACGCGAGGTCGAAGTAGGACAAGTTTATCTTGGCACGGTAAAACGGATCGAGAAATTCGGCGCCTTTGTCGAACTCTTTAAAGGCAAAGATGGACTGGTTCACATTTCGGAGCTGGCCGAGGAACGGACCAACAAAGTAGAAGATGTGGTTTCCGTCGGTGATCAGATTATGGTGAAGGTCAAGGAAATTGACAACCAGGGTCGGGTCAACCTATCCCGTAAAGCCATACTAAAAGAAGAGCGGGAAAAGAGTGAGAAATCAAATTCATAAGCACAAACAAGAAGCTGGAGAACCAGTTTCTTTTTTTATCACGTTTTCCAATACATATCTTGTCCTTCCCGCTCATACGGATTAGTGAGGGGGGATATGGATGTTCCGTTACCGGGGGCTTGTACATGTGTGTCTATTTACGCTGCTAGTGATTGCTTCATTTGGGAATACCTATAATCCATTCAAGGCAAATGAAGCCGTCACATTTTCACATACCGTCAGTGAGGTCAGTAAACAGGAGGATCCGCTGTATGCAGAAATAAAACAAAAGCGTTCCGACTATGAAAAAGAGCCGGAGAATGCTGTCATCGATAAAGTGTGGAAAAAGACTCCGGGTCTCAACGGTTTGAAAGTGGATCTTGATCAATCTTATGAACAAATGAAAAAAGAGGGTGTCTTTGACGAAACACTCTTAGCATATGAACAGATCCCTCCGGAGGTAAGCATGGATGAACTGCCTGCTGCACCAATTTACCGCGGCCATCCTGACAAGAATATGGTTGCACTTATGATAAATGTATCATGGGGAAAGGAATATATTCCGCCCATACTGAACACGTTAAAGGAAAACAATGTAAAGGCAACCTTTTTTGTGGAGGGAAAATGGGCAAAGGAAAATTCTGATTATGTCAAAATGATTAATGAACAGGGACACGTCATCGGCAATCATGCGTATAACCACCCGGATATGGCGCGTCTGTCCAGCCGGCAAACAAATGAACAATTAACGCGTACAAACGAGATTTTGAAGGCTATAACCGGGGATGTACCGAAATGGTTTGCACCGCCGAGCGGCAGCTATTCTGATCAGACAGTTACTACAGCCGCGAAGAAAGATATGGAAACCATTTTATGGACGGTCGATACAATCGATTGGAAGAATCCGTCTGAATCTGTTATGATAAACCGGGTAATGACCAATATTCACCCTGGTGCAACTGTTTTAATGCATCCCACATCTCCAATTGCGGAAGGGTTGGATTCTCTGATAACAGGCATTAAGGAAAAGGGATATAAAATCGGTACAATTGACCAACTACTAAGTGAAGAACGACAACATACCCTCAAATAGGAGGAAGGAATTTGGTAGAAAAGCATACAAGTGATAACGGACTTCGGATTGTTATGGAAAAAATACCAGCCGTCCGGTCGGTAACCATTGGTATATGGGTACGGACAGGCTCCAGGAATGAGACAGAAGAAATAAATGGCATTTCGCACTTTTTGGAACATATGTTTTTTAAGGGAACCAAGACAAGATCGCCGCAGGACATTGCGGAAGCTTTTGATGCAATTGGCGGACAGGTGAATGCGTTCACGTCGAAAGAGTATACCTGTTTTTATGCCAAGGTAATTGATACGCACAAAGAATATGCGATGGAGATTCTGGCAGACATGTTTTTCAATTCGTCCTTTGACGAAGAAGAAATGGAACGGGAAAAGAAAGTAGTCCTGGAAGAAATTAAGATGTACGAGGACACACCAGATGACATCGTGCATGATATACTTGCGCGTGCTGCTTTCGGTCAGCATCCACTGGGGTATCCGATTCTTGGAACGGAAAAACAGCTGGAGTCATTTACGCCGGAAAGTTTAAAACAGTATATTAACGAACGGTACACACCGGATAATGTCGTTATTTCTATTGCCGGTAATGTCGATGATTCATTTATTCATACAGCTGAAGACTATTTCAGCAGATTTCAGGAGAACACCAGCCAAGAACAAGTGATGCGTCCGGGATTTTTAGGCAATGCCATTGAAAAAGCCAAAGATACCGAACAGGCCCATCTATGTCTTGGTTCAGTAGCGTTGCATTAAAAAATAATAGCTAAGTCAAACAATTGATTTTAAGGTCTGAAATTACTGAAT
>NZ_JBHUNA010000008.1:0-24667 GCF_042685205.1 Lentibacillus juripiscarius | reverse complement strand
CATTTATTTGATGAAAATGTAATTTGGCGAAACCGCTTGGGCGACAAACAATTGCACTTTTCTACTAAGTTTCAATGAATAATTCAGGCTAAAATATATTCATTCATATCCTCGCATAAATCATTATGTTCACAAACATCATACGTAATTGCGACATAACTTTTTGTCATCATAAACACCTACTTTTCCATTTAAGGTTTGTGCCATTATAGCGCCCGTTTGCCTAAGATTCATACTTCATATCAATCTAATCATTTTTCTTTTTAAGAAAATCAGCAACAATATGAAATGCCATAGCTAAGCCAATCGCAAAGAATACAACAACAATTACGTTTACTAATATGCTCCAAAAATTATAAGTAGGTAAATAAGAAAATAATAAAAACATAGGAACTATAAATATTAGGTCTAACCATCCCGCTCTATTTAAAGCACTTTTTAAATCATTCAATCGAACACCACCTTTTGTACTTTGCATAATGGCTTTCCGAAAGTAAAAATGGTATAAGTCTTATTCCGTTCTCGCGCCCGATTGTTTAGTACAGGATTTCCCTGTTTCGATAAAAAATAAGCCCATCTACAATATCATCAGGGCTTTTATTGCTGCAGAAGTATTTATTTTTCACCAGGAAATAATATACCGAGGACTATGATGTTATCTTGATTTTTTTCATAATACACCCGAAATTTCCTAACAACGATTCGGGATATACCTTTATAGGTTCCAAATTCTTCCGTATAGGTTTCTCCAACAAATTCATTTTTTAAAAATTCCTCAGTATCTAAAATCAATTTAAATATGAATTCCAGAGTCTCTTCTGATGTGAAATGTTCACTCCTAAACTGTAGAAGCTTTTCCCTTACAATTGGGAGCCAGATTATATTTTGGGTACCCACTATTCGAAATCCTTTGCAGAAAGTGAATTTAATAACTCTGAAGTTGACATACCTTTTCCTTTTTTATATTCACTTTTGCTTTCCTCGATCATCTGTTTAAGTTGAGGATTTTTTTCTACATCGGATTTGATTGAATCCTCATCCTCTTCCTGTAGTACGAGGGTAAATTTTCCTTTTCCTGGGATAGAAAAATGAAAAACTGAATTATCACGATCCATATTTTCTATGCGATTCATAAGTTCTTCTGAGGATTCAATAAATCCCATAAAATCACCGCCAGTTTGTATTTTCTTTATCATAACACAATATACGTTTCCTGTATTTTAGAAGCTCACTCTGGCTGCTTAAGCAAAGGAACTACTTCTGCAATCGCGCCCGTTCGGTATAATTATTTATTAGCAATTGCTTCAAATGTGATTGTCTGAGTTGAATCTGTAGGATACTCTCCGTATTTGTAATCTGCTGAGATAATTATATCTCTAAAACCAACCTGTTCAAGAATCATTTTAAACTCTTCAACCCCATACCAGCGAAGTGGGAACCTTTCTAGCTCTGACTGTGTTAATTGGCCATTATTCCATTTTTCATATCGATTATGAGAAATGGTATATTGATTAATAAAGTCAACTTCAACTACTTTGCTTTCTAAAGTGATAATTTCATCATTCTGTAATTCCCAAGTTCTTATTGATGCATTACTGACTGTTAGATCAGTTTGCAAAAAGACATCTAAAATAAGTTTGCCTCCATCGGAAAGATGGTTATAAAAATTTCTCAGCGCACTAAGTGAATCTTCTCTTTTATGTAACAACAAAAATGTTCCAGTTGGTACGATAATCGCCTCATATTCTGTATCCAACGAAAATGACTCCATATTCCCTTCAAATAATTTCGGGTGTAGCCCTCTATTTTCACAGTTATTACGGCAAATTTCCAACATTTCTTCGGATACATCAAAACCATCAACTTTTAACCCTTTTTCTAGGAGTGGAATAAGAATCCGGCCAGTACCAACCCCAGGTTCAAGAACATTACCTTCACACGAAGCCAATCTATCGCTGTAAAACTCCACATCTCCAAAAGGAAGACCAATATATTTGTCTATATCATATACCTTTGAAGAAAGATTGTTATAATAACCCAACATATACCTTTTCCCCTTCCCTCTACCATCACTAAGCAGTGCCTTTAAAGCTAGTTTTAATATTACAATAAATCACACAATAAGGAAATTTATTCTTCAACAATATGGCCCTTATCTGCAATACAGGGCGCAAGCCTTTGTTCCAGAAATGCGCCCGATAATTGAACAGTCATTTTTAGTTATTAGCCAGTATAGTTGAAACACTAATCTATGACACACTAGGCTCCATAAGTGTTATTTGCTGATCTTCAGAATTAACTTCAACTGAAATTCCTAATGGAATAATTGACATTGGATCTGTGTGACCCATATCAAAATTGGTTATAATAGGTAAATCATATTGTTCAAATTCCTTTTGAATAACGCTTGTTATTGTGTTATCTAACTGTTCCTTTTCTTGTGGTGAGTAATCTCTAGCCCGACCAAAAATGAGACCTTGTATACGGCTAAGAATCCCTTGAACACCATAACTTCTTAGTATACGTTTTATATGGTTTACTGTAGTAGTTCCTTCGCCGTTCTCCAAAAAGAGAACCTTATCATCAAAGAATTCGACTTTAGGGAAATACTTTGTACCTTTCATCATTTCAAAAACTTCAATGTTCCCTCCGAATAGTCTTCCTTTTTTTATACCGTAACCTTGTAACCATTTCCACCGCTCGGTATTTTGTTTTTCTTCATTGATTTTTCCAACATTATCAGTATAGGACCAGTCAGGATAACCTTGCGACCAATAATCGAAAGGGTGGTATTCATACTCATTATGTGGCTGAAACAATAAATCCGTAACGTGTTTTTTATAAGAAGGATCCAAGTTTCTAAGTTGAGAAATCCCTGCCATAACAGTAGGTCCATAAAAGGTAACTAACCCTAATTGATTCAAGTATGCTAGAAATGTCGTATTGTCGGATGAACCAATAACAATTTTAGGGTTCCTAAGTATAAGTTCCAGATCCAAATAGGGAAGTATTCTTATGGCGTCATCCCCTCCTATCGAACAAAAGATACCTTTAATATTTGGATCTGCAAATGCTTGATTTAGATCTTCTGCTCTTTGTTTTGGATTATTATAAAGTCGTTCATTAGCTGCACGGGCAGTACCCATTTCTTTTACTTTCAAATTAAATTCCTCTTGCAAAACACTTATTCCATAATTAAAAATATGTGGAAACAGGTTAGGTAAACCTGCTGAGGGAGATATCACTGCAACTGTGTCTCCAGGGTTTAAACGCTGCGGAGTGATAAACTTCATTTTTCATCATCCTTTTATATTCTAACATTTATCAGCTCGCCTATTTTTTCTTATAAGACCTTCACCAATTTGGCTCAATGATGCAATTTTGGCATAATTCTTATTAAAGATTAGCGCCCGTTTGAGTAATAGTCAGAAGCTGTTATCATGCATCTTTTCTAAATAACAAATAACGTATATATAGCTGTAAAACAAAGAAAAAATATTATTCCGACTGTAAATTACATTATTATTGTCCAATACAACTTATCATAAGTGAGTACATTTATTTTTGCTCTGTCATTTCTTCCAAGTAAGGTCTTAAATAATCTTCACAGTGTCTATCGTCGTTTTCAAAAAAACTTGTTATTGCTTCTCTATTATTTTCTAAATAAATAACGTTTTGAAATTCAGGTTTTTCACCTTTTGTAAATAGTATTTCAGTAAAACTTTGATAATGTTTGATTAACTCCTCTTGCGGAATTTTCAATTTAATATGATATAGGATTACTAAAAAGTCATAGGTACCGCCACTTTTTAAAAAGACGGGAGTGCATTTTTCGATATGTTTACTATAATCAATACCCAGTTCTTCATTAAGTTCCCGTAATACACTTTCTTTAATGTCAAAATGATTTCCTTTTTTATCATCCCAGCTTAGACCTCCGCCAACACACTGTAGCCTACCTGGATAGGCTGTATGATTGGCCATTTCGCCGAACACAAATTTTGAATCATTTGTCTCTACTAATCCAGCTCCAAAAACAACTTTGCATCCTTCTTCATCTGCTATATGATTTCTAACCGTGTGTAAATAGTGGGCATAATCAGTACAGTTTAGCATTATTTTGTACAAACTCTCCTGCTCAATTAGAGAATCAACATTAAAAACTTCCCCTCGATGAAACAGGCCATCTTGGTTTATTTCCATCCAAAATTCCTCAATTTCATTCTTTCGTTCAGAAGATAATTGAACTAAATTCTGTGTATATTCTATCTCCACTTCTTTTGTAAGTGGTGTTAATAAAATGGATTTCATAATTTTTATCCTTCCTATAAAGATAACCTGGACTTTTAACAAAATGTCACAATAATGCGATTATATGCACTGTCCTTTATTCCGTTTTTTCGCCCTTTTCCTTAACATTTTAGAATTATGAACCCAACTTTTTTATTTCCAAGGAAGAAGCGCTTCCTCCTATAATTAAACCTCCAAATACCGCAATGATACTACCATACAACCCCCCAATTGTGTAGATGAAAAAATCCCAGTTAACATTATTATTAATCCTATTATAATAAGATTAGTCCTATTCTTTTATCATAACAATCCCTCCCCACTTATTAAACAAACCAATCAAATTAGTACAACAAGTATAACATTTATAATTGAGTATACGTATAGCTTTTTACTTTTAATCATTTAGAAAATGTGAGGTGGTAATCATCTGTCATTTACTGGTACATTTGTTGTCATTCACTGGTAAAAAGTATGTCAACATTGGTACATTTACTTGGCTGTAATCATGTTTAGAGGTTTTTCTCCATTAAGACAGAAACGCAACATTAAGCTGCGGTAAAATGCGACACTCCAGCGGGAAAGGAACAGTCTGAAGACCCCACAGAGAATGAAAGTGAGCGAGGAGGCTGAAGCGTTCCCCGCGGCAAAGAAGACACTGCGAATGCGACCAAAGGAAGCTTGAGCAGATGTCGCGCTTGTACCCGGAGTGGTGAAAGGGAGTATTTTTCCGCAGCGACGTACTAGCACTCAATCCTGATAGAATTGGAAGAAGACATTAAAAAGGTGTATCGTTATATCGACTGCAATGGAAAACAGCAAAGTATGCGAAAAAAGCCTAAATATAAAACAGGCAGCCTTCATGATACGCGGCTGCCTGCTGCTCGTTACTCCTCAAAAGGTTTACTATATTCGGCTTTTTTCCAGACTTCTGTTACTTCTCCCTGATTATCCGTATCAATCACAAATGAACCATTGCTATAGCGGTCACTGGCTGATAATTCAAGTGGATACACGCTGTGCTTCTCACCCTGACTTGTTTGGAAACAAACCGTATCATCTTCCTTGATAGTGAACAGCCCTTTCAGACGATGCGCTTTTGTCTTTAGTTCCCGCAGCATAAGTAATCCGCGTTTCCCACGGCCTGATTTCTCAAATTCACGCAATTTCATCCGCTTGCACGCGCCGCGCTGTGTTACAACTACAAGCGAAGGCTCTGTTAAATCATCGAACGCCTGTCCGCTGACAACGAACTCATCTTCTTTCAGCTGAATAGCTTTCACCCCTGCTGCCCGCTGCCCGACGACCGATATTTCCGATTCATGGTACCATAAACCATATCCTTTGTTGGAAGCAACGAAAACATCACAGTTTCCGTTCGTCTGAAATACATCAACAACCTCATCATCTTCCTTCAGTTTCAGAGCAATCAATGCTTTCGTGTAACGCTGTGCTTTATACAATCCCATTTCACTGCGCTTAACGATCCCATTTTTCGTAAAGAACGTAATATATTGGTCATCACTGAATTCCCTTACAGGTATGCTTCGGATAATGCGTTCATCTTTATCAATTGTAACAAGATTGGAAATATGCTGCCCGAGATCCTTCCACCTGATGTCAGGCAATTCGTGCACAGGGAGGTACATATATTTCCCTTTATTGGTGAACAGAAGGATTTTATCCGTTGTATTCAGTTCAAACAGTCCAACCAGATGATCCTCATCCTTCATCGCGAAATCTTCACCATTTGATGCACTATAGGAACGAAGGCTTGTCCGTTTCACATAGCCGTCGGTTGTTGCTGATACAACCACATCTTCGTTTGCAACTGTCACGTCAATATCAAATGTCAACTCTTCAATCTTATCTTCAATAACCGTATGCCTTTCCCCGGCAAATGTTTTTTTCAATTGCCGTAAATCTTTCTTAATGGTCTGCAGCAATTTCTTTTCGCTGGCCAAAATGGCTTCCAGTTCATTAATTTTCTTTTTCAGTTCAGCTGCTTCTTTTTCCAGTGACGTAACATCCGTATTTGTCAGCCGGTACAACTGAAGTGTGACAATTGCCTCCGCCTGCGCCTCAGAGAACTCATATTTGGCAATGATTCGCTTTTTGGCATCCTGCTTATCTTTAGAAGCCCGAATGACAGCAATCAGTTCATCGAGAATGGATACTGCTTTGATTAGCCCATCCACGATATGTGCCCGGTCGTTGGCCTTTTTCAAATCATGTTTCGTTTGTCTTGTCATGATATCCTTCTGATGGGCTATATAGGCATCAAGGATTTGCGGGAGCGACAATAGTTTCGGTGTCTTATCCTGGATTGCAACCATATTAAAACTATAGGTTACCTGCAAATCCGTGTTTTTATATAAATAATTTAAGACACCTTCACCATCTGCGTCTTTTTTCAGTTCAATCACAACCCGCAAACCAGTCCGGTCTGTTTCGTCACGGACTTCCGCAATTCCTTCCACTTTCCGGTCAATCCGGAGCTCGTCCATTTTCTTGACCATGGTCGCCTTGTTCACATCATATGGAATTTCATCGATTACAATCTGCTGGCGATTGCCGCGGACATCTTCCACTGCCGCTCTCCCGCGGACAACAACCTTTCCTTTGCCGGTTTCATATGCTTTCCTAATGCCGTCAACACCCTGAACAATGCCACCTGTCGGGAAATCCGGGCCTTTGACTGCCTGCATTAATTCAGAGACAGATGCGTCCGGGTTATCCATTTTTTTAATAACAGCGTCAATCACTTCACCCAGATTATGCGGCGGGATATCTGTTGCATATCCGGCGGAAATCCCAGTTGAACCGCTGACCAACAGATTTGGAAATTTGGCTGGAAGGACAACCGGTTCCGAAATCGTATCATCGAAGTTCGGTACGTAATCGACTGTTTCCTTGTCGATGTCACGGAGCATTTCCGAGGCTATTCTGGACAGTCTAGCTTCTGTATAACGCATGGCTGCGGGCGGGTCCCCGTCAATACTTCCATTATTCCCATGCATCTCGACCAGCCGGTTCTGTACTTTCCATTCCTGGCTAAGGCGGACCATCGCATCGTAAACCGATGTATCTCCATGCGGGTGATAATTTCCGATAACCGTACCAACTGTTTTGGCAGATTTACGAAAGTTTTTATCGTACGTATTTTTCTCTTCATTCATTGCATACAGGATTCTCCGCTGAACAGGTTTCAGCCCATCCCTGGCATCCGGAAGCGCACGTTCTTGAATAATATATTTACTGTACCTGCCGAAACGGTCGCCAAGAACTTCCTCAAGCGGAAGGTCCAAATAATTTTCAGTTTGTGCCAAACCAATCCCCCCTAAACCCTTTCTTGTTTTCTAGATACTTATACAAGCAACAGGCCGGTTATAGTTTCAGAACCGGCCTTCAGGTAAAAATTTGCCGCATGTTACGTATGAATCTTATCATTTTCTAAAATATTTGCATCCTCTGTCATGCCGAATTCGACATTGCCTTCAATCCATTTCCTTCGCGGTACCACTTTATCACCCATTAGTGTAGTCACACGGCGCTCTGCCCGGGCCAGGTCTTCAATCGTAACCCTGATCAAGGTCCTTGATTCCGGATTCATTGTCGTTTCCCACAATTGGTCAGCATTCATCTCTCCAAGACCTTTATAACGCTGCACGATATACCCGTTTTTGAATTCCTGGATGGTATTTTTCATTTCGTCATCATTCCACGCATAAACCGTCTGCTCTTTCTTACCTTTACCTTTGGTTATTTTGTACAGCGGCGGAAGCGCAATATAGACCATACCAGCTTCCACTAACGGCCGCATATATCGATAGAAAAACGTCAGAAGCAGTACCTGGATATGCGCGCCGTCGGTATCCGCGTCGGTCATAATAACAATTTTGTCATATTGAACATCCTTCAGATCAAAATCACCGCCGACACCTGCACCAATGGTATGGACAATCGTTGAAATTTCTTCATTCTTGAAAATATCCTGGATCTTGGCTTTTTCTGTATTGATAACTTTTCCGCGCAAAGGCAACACGGCTTGGAATTTACGGTCACGCCCCTGTTTGGCAGACCCGCCCGCCGAGTCACCTTCCACTAGATACAGTTCATTTTTCTGTGGATTTTTTGATTGAGCAGGAGTCAATTTGCCGCTTAGAAGCGCATCTTTTCGTTTTTTCTTTTTACCAGACCTTGATTCTTCGCGTGCTTTTCTGGCCGCCTCCCGTGCTTCTTTCGCTTTGATAGCTTTTTTAATCAGCATTCCTGCAGCATCTGGATTTTCCTCCAAAAAATAGGAAAGTTTCTCTGAGACAACAGCATCGACGACAGAACGTGCCTCGGTGGTTCCGAGCTTGTCCTTAGTCTGCCCCTCAAACTGCAGCATCTCTTCTGGAATGCGAACCGATACGATGGCAGTCATTCCTTCCCGTATATCCGATCCTTCCAGATTCTTATCCTTTTCTTTCAGGTATGCATTCCGTCTTGCATAGTCATTAAATATGCGGGTTATCGCCGTTCGCGCACCTGATTCATGGGTGCCGCCATCCCTTGTTCGGACATGATTGACAAACGACAGCATGTTTTCGGCAAAGCCATCATTGAACTGGAACGCGAAGTCTGTTTCGATTCCCTGCTGTTCTCCTTCAAATGAAACAACCGGATGAAGGGCATCTTTCTCCTCGTTCAGGTATGTAACAAACGACTCAAGTCCGTTCGGAAATTGATAAACTTCCTTTTGCTGCTCCCGTTCATCGGTTAATTCAATTTTGAGCCCCTTTAACAGGAACGCTGATTCCCTTAAACGTTCTGATAGCGTTTCAAATTTGTAAACGGTTGATGAAAAAATGGCTGGATCAGGTTTGAAGTGAATGACGGTTCCTTTTTTGGTTGTTTTTCCCTGTTCTGTCAGCGGGCTTGCCGGTTTGCCCCCGTCCGCAAAGCGCTGTTTGTATTTCTTGCCTTCACGGTAAATGGTCACTTCCAGCCATTCAGAAAGGGCATTTACAACGGATGCGCCCACACCATGCAGTCCTCCGCTTGTTTTATAGCCGCCCTGGCCGAATTTTCCCCCGGCATGAAGGACAGTAAAAATGACCTCTGTCGTCGGTTTCCCTGTACTGTGTGTTCCGGTCGGGATACCTCTCCCGTTATCTT
The DNA here is from genome assembly GCF_042685205.1 of Lentibacillus juripiscarius. Classification (NCBI taxonomy): domain Bacteria; kingdom Bacillati; phylum Bacillota; class Bacilli; order Caryophanales; family Bacillaceae; genus Lentibacillus; species Lentibacillus juripiscarius. Next base: position 15,214 of record NZ_JBHUNA010000008.1, on the reverse strand, counting down.
CCACGGAGATACTGTTATCCTTATGGACCGTCACTTTAATAATATCGCCATAACCAGCCAGCGCTTCATCAACTGCATTATCAACAACTTCAAACACTAAGTGGTGAAGCCCACGCTGATCGGTGCTGCCAATATACATTCCAGGTCTTTTTCTGACGGCATCGAGACCTTCCAACACCTGGATTGATTCGTCATTATACTGCATAAATTCATTACTCATTCAGATGCATGCTCCTCTCTTACGTCATGAATGATACATCTTTTTCACTTATCATTTCAATGATAGAACAAATGTTCGTGATTGTAAAATGTCCCTATGACAGCAAGTCTAAAACTATATTACCGTAAAACATGGCCTTTCGTATACTCTGATGGGAAAAATATTAGAAAACTTGGCTTTCACTTGGTCCTTATAGTAAAAGCTTTAGTGTACTTATACAGTAAGAAAGTATCCATGCTTTCTTAACCGCTAAAAAAGAATGACCGTTTCTGGCCATTCTATCAGAATTACTGTAAGTTAGGGCGTGTATCCCTATTATTCACTAATAAGCCCCTCGTTTGTCAAAAATTCACGGGCCACTGTTTCGGGTGACTTGTCTTCATAATCCACTGCGTAGTTCATTTGGCGCATTTGTTTATCGGAAATCTTTCCACCGAGCTTATTTAATATTCCTGCGAGCTCGGGATGCTTTTCCAATGTATCCTCTCGCAGCAGCGGGGCGCCTTGGTATGGCGGGAATAAATTTTCGGGATCATCAAGTGTAATCAGATTCATTTCAACCATATAGCTGTCGGTGGCATATGCATCAATGACGTCCACTTCTCCCTTTGCCAATGCCTCCTGGCGAATTCCCGGATCCATCGTTTTCACATCACTTATAGCCAGATTATATATTTCCTTCATTCCCTGGTAGCCGTCTTTCCGGTCCTTGAATTCCAGTGTAAATCCAGCAGTAATATCATTCTCTATCCGGTTTAGATCACCAATCGATTCCAGGTTGTGCTTATCGGCCAGTTGCTTTTTGACAGCAACAGCATAAGTGTTATTGTATTTCATCGCCTCAAGCATCACCATGCCATATTGTTGCTTCATTCCCTGCTTCGCCTGTTTATAGACTTTTTGTTTATCATTGCTTTCTGCTTCTTGTTCCAAATGCGTGACAATAGCTGTTCCAGTGAATTCGGGGTAAATATCAATACTTCCGTTTTTCAAGGCGCTGAAGACAAATGCTGTTTTCCCCAATCCTGGTTTCAGTTTGACCGTCAAATCGGTTTCTTCTTCAATCAATAGCTTGTACATATTAATCAAAACAGCTGGCTCCGAGCCTAACTTTCCCCCAATTGTTAAATCCGCCTGCTTTACTGGATTGATAAAAAATGGGGATGCGACAACCAATACAGCTATCAAGAGCATGGCTGCAAATGATTTAAAACCGGCACGCCTGGAAATCCGTTCAAATCCGCGCAGCACAAAATCCAACAGTACTGCCAAAAGAGCTGCCGGGATTGCCCCCAGTAGAATTAAATTCAAATCTGCCCCCCGGTCAAGGCCAAGCAAAATCAGCTCGCCCAGACCGCCGGCACCAATTAACGCAGCAATGGTCGTGGTACCAACAATCAATACCATTGACGTACGAATACCAGCCATGATAACAGGCATCGCAATCGGAAGCTCCACTTTCGTCAAGCGTTTGATCGAGTTCATTCCCATTCCGGCAGCCGCCTCTCTTAAAGCTGGGTCTACTTCATTAACCCCGGTATATGCATTGCGCAGAATTGGCAGCAGCCCATAAGCAGTCAAAGCAATAATAGCAGGTGTTTTGCCAATGCCGACAAAGGGAATCAAAAACGCGAGCACGGCCAGGCTTGGAATCGTCTGCATCACAGCAGACACACCAATAATCGGCTCGGCAACCCGTTTATATCTGGTCAGAACAAGCCCGGCCGGGACCGCAATTAAGATGGCTATGACAAGCGATAAAAGTGAAACCTGTAAGTGCTCCCATATCGTTTCCAATAAAATATCCTGCCGATTCCGGAAAACAGTCAGAAATTCTTCCATCAGTAATCCCTCCCATTTTCCGAACCGGTTTCACGTTTCAGATAGAGGACAATATCCTGGTAAGTAAGCGTGCCGATTAATTTACTATCTTTTAATACAGGAAATACCGATTGATTGCTTTGTTGGATGATATCAGTTGCTTCATCCAGTGGCAAATGATTATCAAGCGTCTGCAGCACGCACACCTGTCCATCATGCACAGCCCCAATATAGTCACTAGCTTGATTTTCCAGGATATATGTACCCGTTTTCGGCAGGTTTTTCTGATCCAGTTCATCCAGCGTCATTGTATATGCACCGGATTTGTCTGCAATCACATCAATAGCAGTTTGCCACGGAGATTTTCGCTCACCTACAAATTCTTTCACATAAGCGGTTGCGGGATTCAGCAAAAGCTGCTGTGGCGGGTCAGCCTGGACGATTTCTCCTTCTTTCATCAGACAGACTCTATCACCAAGTGCCAACGCCTCATGCATATCATGGGTGACAAAAACAATTGTCTTTTGAATCTTTTGCTGCAATTCTCTTATATCACGCTGCAGCTGCTCGCGGGTGATTGGATCAAGTGCACTGAATGGCTCATCCATCAGAAGAATATCAGGATCAGCTGCTAAGGCACGCATCACACCAACTCGCTGTTGTTCCCCGCCGGACAATTCACTAGGCATCCGGTCCATGTAAACGGACGGATCAAGGCCAGCCATATCAAGCAATTCCTCTGTTCGTTCACGGATTTCTTTCTGTTTCCATTTTTTCATTTCGGGAACGACAGCAATATTTTCAGCAATTGTCATATGCGGAAACAAAGCTATCTCCTGAAGAACATATCCAATGTTCCAGCGCAATTCATGAATATTATACGCGTGAACGTCTCTGTCGTTTATGTATATACTGCCAGCTGTTGGTTCAGTCAGACGGTTGATCAGCTTCATTGCAGTCGTTTTTCCGCACCCGCTCGGCCCGATTAATGTGACAAACTCGCCTTTGGCAATCTGCAAAGAAAGATGACGAAGTGCCTCAGTTCCATCCGAGTATACTTTGCTTACATCCTTAAATTCAATCATAGTTTCCTTCCTTTTTCGACTGGATTCTCTGCCATCCCCTTCCCAATATAGGATTATAGAAAACATTGCATACAATAACAATGAATAAAGGTTCTTAGAATCCTCATTTCATGGTAAAATGAAGAACAAGCAAAATCATATACCGGAAAGAAGGAAAGCCTATGGAATTTATTTTATTTGCTATTATCGCCTATTTATTGGGGTCCATTCCATCGGGGGTTATCGTTGGCAAAGTCGGTTACAATATGGATATACGTGAGCATGGGAGCGGTAACCTCGGGGCTACCAACACATTCCGCATACTCGGCGTAAAAGCTGGCATTGTGGTAACATTGGCGGATATCTTAAAAGGAACCGCGGCAACAGCCCTTCCACTTTTTTTCGATGCGGAAGTCTATCGCCTTGCAATCGGCTTGTTTGCCGTAGTGGGCCACACCTATCCATTATTCGCCAAATTTAAGGGAGGGAAAGCAGTCGCTACATCAGGCGGCATCATACTGGGCATTAATCCTATCCTGTTTGCTGTGATGGTCCTGTCATTTATTACGACTTTATATATATCCAAGTATGTTTCGCTCTCATCCATGGTTACCGGCATCATTGCTATTATTGTATCTGCTCTGTTCAGGGATCTGGGTCTTATCATTGTCACTGCCGCTTTGACTATTTTTGTGTTTTACCGACACCGTGAAAATATTAAACGGATTAAAAACAAGACCGAGCCAAAAATTACATGGATGTAGCACCGTCAAGCCAATAATTTTATATTTACTCCCAGTTTTAGTATACTTAAAATTGAAGTTCTTAATAGGAAGGGGTCAACAATCGTTATGGATAAGACAAAGACCATCCCGAAGAAACAGTTACCGGATAAAGCACAACGTCATAAATTATTTGGTTCAGTCGAGCCTGGCCCTAAAACAAAACCAAGCAAAAAAAGTGAAATGGCTGACTTACAAAATACACAAGAAGATTTTTTGTTTGATCTGGATGCAGTCGGCATTGCAAATGTGAAGCATCCGATAACTATAACAAGCAATCTTGAACCTAAGACACAAACAACCATTGGTACATTCAAATTTTCGTCCGGTATTGAAAAAGCGAGTAAAGGAACGAATATGAGCCGGTTCACGGAACAGCTCCAGTCGTTTCACCAAAATGGTTTCGTCATTGATTTGAAAACGATGAAAGGTTTTACGAAAGACCTGGCTGACCGTTTAAAACAAAAAGATGCTGACATGGAAATAAGTTTTCCCTGGTTCTACGAGCGGAGGGGCCCACAGTCTGATCTGTCCGGAATGAATCATGCAAATGTCACAATCCATGTACACTATGACGAAGAAGCTGGACACTCCGTTGATGTATCGCTGTCGTCACTCATTACAACTCTATGTCCCTGTTCAAAAGAAATAAGTGAATACAGTGCCCATAATCAGCGTGGCGAAGTAACCATGACCGTGTCATTGACCGAAGACTTTGATGAAAATAAAACAGACTGGAAAGAAATGCTTCTGGAGGCAGCTGAAAGCAATGCAAGTGCCAGACTTCATCCTGTCCTGAAGCGTCCTGATGAAAAAATGGTAACGGAGCAAGCCTATGAAAATCCACGATTCGTTGAGGATTTGACGCGGCTTGTTGCTGCTGACCTATACGAAATGCCATTTGTGACGAAATTCAGCGTTCATTGCCGTAATGAAGAATCCATCCACTTGCATGATGCGATTGCATCGGTAACGTATGATAAACGGCAGAACGAACCACTGGAAGGATAACAGTTGCGGTATATTATGATTGGGCTGATTACATTTTATCGAAAAGCAATCAGCCCGATAAAACCGCCAACATGCAGATTTTTCCCGACTTGCTCTGAGTACGGTCTGGAGGCATTTAAACGGTTCGGTTTTTTTAAAGGCAGCTATCTTACCATCAGACGAATCAGCAAGTGCCATCCTTTCCATCCCGGCGGCGTTGATTTAGTGCCCGACAAACGAAAGAAAAAATAGCGCGATACTTCAAGGGAGTTGACGCAATTGAAATTGAATGTGACAGCTCAGGCAGCTAAGTGGTACAAAGAGGAATTTGAACCCGGAAAGAATGCTCACTTACGGCTATTTGTCCGATATGGTTTTGGAGGGCGAATCCCTGGCTTCTCCCTGGGCGTCAGCAGTGCTGCACCCGATCATGTATATGCTTCAGCCACCACAGATGGGATAACGTTTTTCATTGAGGAAAAGGATGCATGGTATTTTGATGACCATAGTCTGACCATCCAGATGGACCAGCAGGAACAAGAACCGGAATTTGTATATGGGTAAGAGGCGTCTGCAAGTACGTGTTCAAAAAGGAGGATAAAAAGGATCGGTCAGCTAAAGTCGCAACGTCCTGTTGCAACACCGACACTAGTACGTCCTGTGCGTCGAAATTTCGAAGCGGCGTAGTTTTCGAGCATAAGGAAAGCTACCCCGAGTCCGCATCGCACGCAGGAAAAGTGTTTTTCTTTTCCAAGGAGCGGAGAAACAAGCCAACAAAGAAATTCGATGTGTCTTTTTTTACCGGACTTTTTGAACAACCTCTACAAGAGACGCCTCTTTTTTATTTTTTAAAGGCTTTGCAATAAACTAGAGTAAACCTACAGTCCAAACCTTCTAATTTGATCCCACTTTCCCTCTTGCTTTAAAATTTGTTTCTGCCTTTCACCAAACAAATCAAAATGTGGGAACTGTTTATCCTGATGTATCCATTCAGGGCTCAGCTCATATTCTTTTCCCCACTCAGTTAATTTTTCCAAGTCTCTGCACCCTGCTTTTGTAACCGTCACACAGCCTGGGAACCGTTCATCAATCCAGTAATGCGTCAGAAAGGCGATATGGCCTCTTTTCACTTCATCTTTCCATTCTTTCAATTCACTTCTGTTCACTCCGAAAGCCATTAAGCTTCACCATCTAATTGCTGTACATACGTTTCATGCCATTCCGGGAATGCTTTTCGGAGGGACAGTGGACGGAATGTTCCTTTGTTGACAATCACATGTTTAGTAGTTCCGCTAACGGCAATCTCGCCATTTTCTTTCTTAATATTGTAAGCGTAAACAGTGCGGATTCCATCATATGTATCAAGCCAGGTTTCCACCATCGCTTTTTCTCCGTAATGAACCGGTTTCCTGAAATTGATCTGGGCGTCAACAACTGGTGAAACGACATTATTTCTTTCCATTTCCATATACGTCAGCCCCAGGCTTTCTATGTATTTCGTCCGGCCAATTTCAAACCAAACCAGATAATTGGCATGATAAACGACTCCCATTTGATCTGTTTCCTGGTATCTTACTTCAATTGGTGTATGTGTTGTATGCAATATTCTGCTCCCCCTTATAGAAAGGTCTAGTCTATACAATATTTTAGCACATTTCCGTTTAAAATGATGCCAATTTGCACGAAGTATGCAAGCATGCAATATAAAGGAAACCTCAAACCATTGAGTAATGGTTTGAGGCTGGCCTTACTTCCTTGCTTCGTCTTTAATCTCTTGGCGCATACCCTCAATGGCCTCTTCACGACGTTTGTTTTTAGCTTGGATTTTTTCTTTTTGCTCACCGGAACTGTATTCCATCGTTTCATGCGCTTCTTCTATATTTTGAATCGTATCCTGTACCATATCCTGCAGCTTTTCGACATTATCACTCCGGTCATCCGGTTTTGGCTCATACTTGTCCGTCATCGTACATTCTCCTTTGTAAATTGATTTTTACTTAAAATGGTGCTCTGAATTCATTTTCTGCCGAGAAGGAGATATTATACACATTAGATAACCTTGGCTGTCACCAAGGACATCCATAATCTGACGGTTATAAAATAGCCCGTCCGAAATGGTCTGACCTTCAGCCATTCCGATCGGGCTGTTATCACTGTGCTTGGTCTTCTTTCAGTGATTGGCGCATTTTTGTTTCCATTTTTTGTTCGATTTTCTCCATAAGCGTCTCATTCTGCAAAATCTGTTCGCGATTTTCCTGAACAAGTTCTTCAAATGAAGATCTTTTCTTTAATGAAATGGTAATCAGCCCCTTTTTAGAACTAGTATTACCATTTCTTTGAAAATTTATAAGTTCTTTCATTTTTAATTTCTGACTATGAGTACTGAAGCTGCAACTGGCAAGCAAAAAAGCCAGTACATCGAATGGGGTGATGTACTGGCTTTGGGTAGTGATAGTTATGCTTTTACTGGTGAAAGCTTATTGCGTAAAACCATTTGCAGAATGCCGCCGTGGCGGTAATAGTCCACTTCTACATCACTGTCAAAGCGTGCAATAGCGTTAAATTCTGTTTCGTTTCCATCCTTGTCAACAGCAGTGACTTTCACAAGGTCATGCGGTTTGACATGCTCATCTACCTCGACGTTGTACGTCTCTTCGCCGGTTAGTCCGAGCTTATCCGCGCTGTCACCCTGTTCAAACTGCAATGGCAATACGCCCATCATAACCAGGTTAGAACGGTGGATCCGTTCAAAACTCTCGGCAATAACAGTCTTAATACCAAGCAAGTTTGTACCTTTAGCAGCCCAGTCACGTGAGGATCCCATTCCATAATCTTTGCCGCCAATTACAAGGAGACCAGTATTGTCTTCCTGGTATTTCATGGCTGCATCGTAAAATGGCATTACTTCACCAGTTGGCCAATAAGTAGTATAGCCACCCTCTTTTCCTTGTGCCAGCAGGTTACGGATACGGATATTCGCAAATGTTCCGCGCATCATGACTTCATGGTTTCCACGACGAGATCCGTATGAGTTAAAGTTTCTTGGTGAAACACCTTTCTCCTGCAGATACTGTCCGGCTGGCATGTCTTTCGGGATGGCACCGGCTGGTGAAATATGGTCTGTCGTTACCGAATCACCAAACTTGCCAATGACACGTAAGTTGTTCAGCGGCTGTACAGTACCTGCTTCTTTGGACAAACCTTCAAAGAATGGCGGATTTTGAATATACGTTGACTCACTGTCCCATTCAAATAATGGCTCATCGGTTGTCTGGATTTCGTTCCATTTGTCATTAGACTCAAATACACTTTCGTATTCTTTACGGAAAATTTCCGGTTTCACAACACTTTGAACCGTTGTTTTAATTTCATCCATCGATGGCCAGATGTCCGCTAAATAAATCGGTTCGCCATCAGCATCGGTTCCTAGTGCATCTTTCGTTAAGTCAACATCCACGGTTCCGGCAAGTGCGTATGCTACAACCAATGGTGGTGAAGCAAGATAGTTTGCTTTTACAAGCGGATGGATTCGGCCTTCAAAGTTCCGGTTACCCGAAAGTACGGAAGAAACAGTCAAGTCTTTTCCGGATATGGCTTCCTCAATTTCCGGACGCAATGGTCCTGAGTTACCAATACATGTAGTACATCCATACCCTACAAGATTGAAACCAAGCTTGTTCAGGTAGTCCTGTAAACCAGAGTCGTCAAGGTAGCGGGTAACTACTTTTGAACCAGGTGCTAATGACGTTTTCACATACTCAGGTACCTTCAGACCGCGTTCAACAGCTTTTTTCGCAAGCAATCCTGCTCCAAGCATAACATAAGGGTTGGACGTGTTCGTGCAAGACGTAATCGCAGCAATTGCCAGTGCACCGGTTTCCATAACGGATGTCTCGCCGTTTGGATGCTCAACCGTCACTTCTTTCTCAAATTCTGATTCATCCATTCCGAGCCCCTGGTTGCCGGCTGGTGCTGTTACAGCTTTGTTGAATTCTTTTTTCATGTCGGACAAAGCAATCAAATCCTGCGGGCGTTTTGGTCCAGACAGGTTTGGCTCCAGTTCTGACAGATTAATTTCGACAAGCTCTGTATATTCAGGATCATCCTGTTCAGCAGAATACCAAAGATTATTTTCTTTACAGTATTTCTCCACCAGTTCAATCTGTTCTTCACTGCGTCCTGTTAGTCGCAGATAGTTCAAGGATTCATCGTCAACAGGGAAGAATCCGCATGTTGCCCCATACTCAGGCGCCATGTTGGAAATAGTTGCACGGTCAGCAAGCGGCATGTCTTTCAGTCCAGGTCCAAAATACTCGACGAACTTTCCGACAACATTTTTCTCGCGCAGGACCTGTGTAACTTTCAGTGCCAGGTCAGTGGCAGTCGTTCCTTGCGGGAAGCTCCCAGTGAACTTAACACCAATTACTTCCGGTGCTGGGAAGTATGATGGCTGACCAAGCATACCTGCCTCTGCCTCGATGCCACCAACGCCCCAGCCAAGGACGCCCAAACCATTAATCATTGTCGTATGTGAATCCGTTCCGACCAATGTGTCCGGGAATGCATCATATGTTCCATCTTCATTTTCAATGCCGTGAACGACATTCGCAATATACTCCAGGTTTACCTGGTGCACAATACCAGTAGCAGGTGGAACTGCACGATAGTTTTCAAATGCTTTCTGAGCCCAGTGAAGGAATTTATAACGTTCCATATTGCGTTCAAATTCCAGTTCCATATTAGCTTTCAGGGCGTTTGGTGTACCATACTGATCAACCTGCACAGAGTGGTCAATGACCAAATCTACTGGCACTTCCGGATTAATTTTATCCGGCTCGCCACCCATATCAACCATCGCTTTTCTTAGTGAAGCCAGGTCAACGACAGCTGGAACCCCTGTGAAATCCTGAAGAATTACCCTGGAAGGTTTGAAAGGAACATCTACCGTATCGGTGTTTTGTACTCCCCATTTTGCCAGCCCTTCAATGTGTTCATCTTTAATGACATGACCGTCCCGCTGACGGATAAGTGATTCCAGAAGAACACGGATAGAAAAAGGCAGACGGGAGATATTTCCCAAATTTGCATTTTCAAGTGCTTGCAATTGGTAAAAGTTGTACGTTTTACCATTTAAATCGAATTGTTTTTTTGTGTCAATTCCCATAACACTTTACTCCTCTCTCCATTACCTTTTTGGCAGTTTAGAAAGTATATAAATACTTTCTTGCCGCATAAGTGCAACTAAGGCGCGTAAGGCGCACGCCTAGGCTTGCACTCCAAAGCATAAGGGCTTCCAGGAAAGCAAAGAACGCTTTCTAAGAATCCCTTTAGTGATAAGTCAAGTTTGCTAAACAAACTGCACAGCAATTTTGACATAAAAATTCTCTACTGTTTTATCTTATATGAAAAAATGAAAGAAAACAATCGTTTGATGGCTTCTATCATATAGTAAAAAATTATTAACTGTTATAAGTAATAGTTATATAGCAAACAGAGAAATCAAACCAATAGTTATATCAGGATGTTTCTGATTGCGGAAGGGAAATTCTGAACGTACTTCCCTTATCCCTGTTATGCATAATTTGTAAATCCCCACCATGGCGATCCAGAATTTGTTTTGTGATCATGATTCCTAACCCTGTGCCGGATTCCTTTGTTGTAAAGAAAGGTTCACCCAATTTATGTATAATTTCATCCGGAACCCCCGGACCCTCGTCCATAATATCTATTAAAATAGTTTGCTCCTGCAGACAATAAAAAACTTTTATGTGGCCAGGGTTATCCATTGCTTCAATTGCATTTTTTAAAATATTGATGAATACCTGTTTAATCTGCGAACGGTCACAATTAAGACGCAGCCTGTCTTCCCCTTCCTGTACTATGGTAATGTTTTTCAGTTTAGCCTGCGGATGCAACAAAGTAATGACATCATCTATCAGTTCAGGCAGGTTTTCCCAGTCTTTATTGTCGGTCATTGGTTTAGAAATAAACAGCAATTCTGATGTAATTGCCTCCATTTTTTCTATTTCATCTACCATAATCTGATAGTATTCTTCTTTTCGGTTAACTCCAGCCTGCAACAGTTGCAAAAATCCCTTCAGCGATGTTAATGGGTTCCGTATTTCATGTGCTATACCTGCAGCAAGCTGACCAGCAACAGACATTTTTTCCGAACGAATCATCATCTCTTCCGCTTCTTTTTTATCCGTGATATCCTTCGTGGATGCAACATAGTAGTGCCCACCGTTTTCACACACAACCTGTGCTGCAACATTTTCCGTCCGTAGACTATTTCCATTAGCATCCTGAATCGTAATGTAGAATGTTTGGGATGTACTGGAATCAGAGTCAAGCATTTCTTTTATGTACTCCGTATCCTCTGGGGAAAATTTATCGAACCATTTTGTTCCAAGCACATCTGTAACGGTATATCCCAGTAAATTTTCGATTGTATTGGACACATGGATGACTGTACCATTTTCATCCCACACGGTTATAAATCCATGCATATGCTGATCGATCCATGTAAGGATTGGGGAAGGTAAAGAAGTAAAGTTGCAAAATTTGCGAAGTTTCGGGGAGAGGTTCACATGCTGTTCGTTACTGTCGATTTCTGTATGTTTTTCACAATATTTGTCAATCATACCATTCCCTCCTCACCGTGATTATCATGACTTTCCTATTTTCCATTCATATGAAAATATGTAGAATATATGTCACTTGTATGTACAGCAATAACCTATTATAATTGTATTAAATTATAATATACTTCATGAATGATGTAAAAAATTATTGTATAATCTGACTTTAATATGACTTTAGCACTAGCATACTGTTATTATAGACGATAAAAATAAAGAATTAAAGGAAAAAAATTGTATTGACTGTAATTATTAGGGTGAAGTAGGTGATATTATGTCGTTAATTGGCGATATTTTGATTGTTTTGTGGGGATTTCTGCTATTGGGTCTTATGGGTGTTGGCGGTTTCTTCATGTTCCGTAAATTTCTGAAAAAATGGCCTAAAGTTGATGGGAATTCCGCGATGGACTGGGAAGAATTCTATATTGAAGAAACAAAGCATATGTGGGGGGACAGGGAGAAAGAACTGCTGGCTGATCTCGTCTCACCTGTACCCGAATTGTTTCGGGATGTAGCCAGACAGAAGATAGCCGGAAAAATCGGTGAAGTTGCCCTGCGGAAGAAACGAAAAACAATTACACAGGACATCCTAATCGAAGGATATATTTTGGCGACACCAAAACGTGATCACAAATTTCTGCGCAAAAAACTGAATCAGCGCAACATCGATATTGCCCCATATGAATATTTATTTGAACTCGAATAAAATCAACACTTCTCCTGACAGGAAAAAATCGTGCGTTCCGCTATGAACGCACGATCAACCACCTGCATATTCCAGTTTCTTTTCCAATTTCTTATACTTATACAGCATCGCCAGGCGCCAGGAAACAATCATACCAAAAGCAAGCAGGAAAAACATCCCGCTTGTCTCCCCCACAGCAATACTTGCCCCGATAGCAAGCTTCAGAATAATCCTTGCAATCAATAGTGCAAACAGTATAAAAACAAATGACTTGGAAGGGATCAAATAAATATCATTGCCCCGTATTTCAAATTTGGACGTTTTAATGAGGAAAACGGAAAACATCATGCCCACTAATACTGCTTCTGCTACCTGCATCCAGCTCACCCGGAACACAGGAAATAGAAACATCAATGCACCGGTACTCATAAACAAAGGCGGCAAAATTATTTTTTTGGCCGACGCCGGTTTTCTGGATGCTTTTAGACGAACAAAAATCATGGTTACAGCCATGAAAGCTGCAACAATTGTACTACCCAGCAGCCACAACATTCCTGATCACTCTTTCCTTCATATCTATCCGGCCAGTTCAGCATCAGTCAACCAGATCCGGTTTCAATTTCATTGTATTCCTTAACTGCTTATTCGCCATTGCGGGTCTTACTTGATAAGTTCCCCCTAATTACTGATCACTTGCGATCGACAAGATAATGGATATGGTAACCCCCAAAACAGTAAAGTAGACACCAAAATCAAACAGCATAGCAGTAGCCAGCTCAAGTTCCCCCAAAATAGGAAAATGAAAATAGCCATATGTATGTGATAAGAACGGTTGGTCAAAAACGAACGATCCCAGCCCTGTTCCAACGGCAAGCAACAGTCCAAAGGGAATCAGCAAACGATAACTGACCGGAAGCACTTTCTCCATTACCCCTGCCCCATATGCCATATACATTAACACAATCGCGGCCGAGGTCATTAATCCCCCAACGAATCCCCCTCCAGGTGCATTATGCCCGGCAAGCAGCAAATAAACCGAGAAACCCAATAAAATGAAGGCGATTAATGATGTTGTCGTACGCAAAATGAGATCATTTGGTTTGTACATTGGGGTAAAGCTCCTTTACTTTTAAAGTTCTTCTATTACTTCTCCAGACTTTCCTTATCTTATGTTTTCAGTTTAATACAAATAAAGCAAAAATCCAATTCCAATAGTCCTAAAAACCCGAAAATCCAAACATGCTCGCCAAAAATGATGTCAGGTCAGTCAGCCAGTCAAAGAATAACGCAATTCCCATAAGAATCATAATATAACCGCCTATTTTCGTGATCTTTGAACTGTTTCGTTTGATCCAGTTCAAATTTCCGACAAAGAATGACAGAATAAAGAACGGAATGGAAAACCCTAAAATATAGCTTATCATCAAAACCATACCCAGGTCCGGATTAGTTGCTGCCAGCGAAATGACAACCATTAAAATAGGACCCATACACGGTGTCCATCCTAATGAAAATGCCAGGCCAATCAGAAACGACCCTGCAAAACCAGCCGGACGGTTTTTAAACGTTATTTTTCTGTCTTTCATAAGAAACTTAAAATTAAAGACACCTACAATGACGAGACCGAAAAAGACAATGACAATCGCCCCGATCTGCCTGATTATATCCCGGTTTGCATCCAAAAATTCAGATATGAACGAAGACCCGAAACCAAGCATGATGAAGACCGCTGAAAAACCAAGCAAAAAGAACAATGTATGTAATAAACTTTTCCGATTCAGCATTTTGTTTTCATCTTTTATTTCGTTGAGACTCATCCCGGTAATATATGATAAAAATGCCGGGTATAGTGGCAACACACACGGTGAAATAAACGATAGGACACCAGCGCCAAATGCAATGAATATATTTATTTCTTCCGACATGAAATTCCTCCTAGCATCATCTTGCTTCCATTTTATCAGATGGAAAACGGAAACCCGGTCGTGTCTTTGACAATAATGGTACAATTACGGCATTCGGGAAAGTACCAAGTAAAATACCCCTGTTATCCAGACATAACTAGGGGTTTTCACGGATTTTCAGGCAACGAACCCATTCATAATCAAAAAAATGGAGTCATTTTCCTTGCTGGTTATTCATTTGACGCATCATTTGATTAATTTTTTTCTGCGATGGTTTTTGTCCCATTTGCATCATCAATGTTCGCAGCATTTGCTCATTAATAGGCGGGTTCTTCTTCAAATAGTTCATCATATATTTTCTGGCAATGAAAAATCCGAGTGCAACACCGGCTATTAAAGCAACAATGGCGATTAAAACAACCCAAATTGTGCCCATTCAAGCTTTCCTCCTTCATGTTGTCTCCAATACAGTATAGTAAATCAAAGACAGGAATACAATACTTGTCCAGGCTTGTCCTTTTCTGTCAGCTGAATGACAGGGGAAATCCAGCCAAAATCCTCGGTATTGTTCCCTACCACAAACAAATACGGCTGAAAAGAACGCAGTGCAGGAAAAAGCAGTTCTTCAGCGTCATGTATGATGTCACTTCGAAAGTTTATACGTTTTCTCTCCATATGTAAAGAAATATACCGCTCACCTTCATAGACTTTCAGCAAGCCGTCTTCCTGTTTCATGTTCGTCCTGGATGGAAGAGAGCCTATAATATGGGCTATCAGTGATGTTTGCGGAAAATCATGCGTAATATACTGAAATTGGCTAACAAGATCTTCTCTCCCCTGGTTTTGTTCATAACTTTTGATGAACCGGCACAATATCTCACTTCTATAATAAAAGAAATGCGCAAATTCCTCTCTAATCCAGTAAATAGAGTAATGGTTCAACAGAATCCCTCCTCATCTACCCCCCATTATACCGATTCTATTTTCAAAGTTTGTCATACCACGGAGCAAACTGCTTCTAGTTTTGTCGAGATGCATAAAATAGAGTAGGGTAACCTTTCTCAAGGCTACCCCCTCATCAAACCGCACGTGCCCTATTAAGGCATA